>NZ_VWWK01000060.1:0-36048 GCF_011753035.1 Burkholderia sp. Ax-1720
TCGCTGGCACCGGCCGTGCCGGCCGTGGCCCCGGCCGCGCCAGCCAGCGCGCCGGCTGCCCAATGAGCGTGCCGCACTGAGTAGCGTGCAGCGGGCCGGTTGCATCGAGCCGGCCGCTGCGACCGCGCCTCGACGCGGTCACGGCGACGATCCGCCGATCGTCGCCATCCCGGGCAGGCGAACGCCTTCGCCCCGCACGCGCGCCAGTCTCATCCCGCCTGTTTTTCCGCCTCACTCCGCGAACGGCAATGTCTGCTGGCCGTTCGCGCGCATCCCGAACACGTTCAGCGTCATCGCCACCAGCGCGTAATAGCCGAGCAAGCCCACCAGGTTGATCACCACTTCATGGCCGAAGCGCGCGAGCGCCGCGTCGTAGGTCGCGTCGCTCACGCGCTGCGTGTCGTAGAGCTCGGTCGCGAAACGGTGGACCAGCGCATCGTCGGCATCGTCGAAGACGGGCGTCTCGCCGCGCCGGATCGCTTCGGCCACCGCCGCCGGCACGCCGGCGTCCAGGGCGATCGGCAGATGGATGTGCCACTCGGCCTGCGAGCGCCAGCGCGCGGCGGTGGCCAGGATCGCCAGCTCGGACAGGCGCAGCGGCAAGCCCGTTTGGTAGCGGCAGAACGCGCCGAGCCGCTGCGCATGCTGGGCCAGCACCGGGCTGTGGATCCAGCCGAGGAAGGGGCCGTTGAGGTTGCCGCGCGGGCCGGCCAGGATTTCGTCGAGCACGGCGCGCTGTTCGTCGGAGGCGCTCGCGGTATCGAACGGGGGAAGGCGGTTCGTCATGTCGGAAGTCCGGATTGGAGTGAATGGCGGGACAGGGCGGGGCGCGGCGGGCAGGCGGCGATCGATGTCGATCGTGGCGCCTGCCGGCGGCCCTCGAAGGGCCGTGGCGCTTCAGCGCGCGGCGCCGCTCGATGCCAGCGCCGCGTCGAGCGACTGCGCCAGCCGCTCGACGATGATATCGATTTGCTCGGCCGAGCAGATGAAGGGCGGTGCCAGCAGCACGTGGTCGCCCTGCCGGCCGTCGACCGTGCCGCCCATCGGGTAGACCATCAACCCGCGCGCCATCGCCTCGCGCCGCAGGGCCGCATGCAGGCGCAGGGAAGGATCGAAGGGCTGCCTGGTGCCGCGATCGGCGACGAATTCGACGCCGACGAACAGGCCGCGCCCGCGCACGTCGCCGACGGCTTCGTGATCGGCGAAACGCTCACGAAGTTGCGCGCGCAACTGTTCGCCGCGCTCGCGCACATTGTCGAGCAGACCTTCCTCAGCGATCACGCGCTGCACCTCGAGCGCGGCCGCGCAGGCGGTGGCATGGCCGATATAGGTGTGCCCGTGCTGGAAGAACCCGGTGCCGCCCACGATCGCGTCATAGATCCGGTCGCTGGCGAGCGTCGCGCCGATCGGCTGATAACCGGCGCCGAGCCCCTTGGCGATGGTCAGGATGTCGGGCGCGATGCCGTCCTCCTCGCAGGCGAACAGATGGCCGGTGCGGCCCATGCCCGACATGATCTCGTCGAGGATCAGCAGGACACCGTATTTATCGCAGACGGCGCGGATCTTGCGGAAATACGCGCGCACCGGCGGCACCGCGCCGGCCGTCGCGCCCACCACGGTCTCCGCGACGAAGGCCGCGACCGTCTCCGGGCCCAGTTCGAGGATCCGGTTCTCGAGTTCGTCGGCGAGCCGCTGGGCGAAGGCTTCCTCGCTTTCGTCGGCGCGCTGCTCGCGATAGGCGTAGCAGGGGCTCACGTGATGCGCGTCGATCAGCAGCGGCAGGAAGGGCTCGCGGCGCCACGGGTTGCCGCCGATCGCCAGCGCGCCGAGCGTATTGCCGTGATAGCTCTGGCGCCGCGCGATGAAGTGGCGGCGCGCCGGCTGGCCGATCTCGACGAAATACTGGCGCGCCAGCTTCAGCGCCGTCTCGATCGATTCCGAGCCGCCCGACGTGAAATACACGTGGCCGAGCCCGGCCGGTGCCGCCTCGATCAGGCGATCGGCCAGTTCCTCGACGGGCTCGGTGGTGAAGAAGGAGCTATGCGCGTAAGGCAGGCGCTCGGCCTGCCGCTTGATCGCCTCGATCACGCGCGCGTTGCTGTGGCCGAGGCAGGAAACGGCCGCGCCGCCGCAGGCATCGATGTAGCGCTTGCCGGTCGAGTCGATGAGCTCGATGCCGTCGCCGACCACCGCGACGGGAAGGGTCGCGCGCGGAGCGCGATGAAATACCTTGGTCATGATCGTGTTTGCTCCTGCTGGCTGCTGGAAGGCGGGTTCGTGAATGCCATCGGCGCCGCACGACGCGGCTGCCGGCTGCGGTTCGGATCAGGCGGTTTCGCGCGTCACGCGCAGCGCGAAACCCGTCACGCCATCGCGTCTCACCGAGAAATCGACGCCGTGCTGGTCGATCTCGAAGAGGGCGGTCGCGAGCGTGTTTTCGTCGTCGGGATCGGCCGGATCGTCACGGAAGATCGGCAGGCCGGCGCCACCGCGATCGGCGAGCACGCCGGCCAGCGCATCCAGGTTCGTCGCGGCGAGCGCGGGCAGCAACTCGTCGAGCCGCGCCTGCCGATCGCGCGACGAAGCGGTGACGATCTGCGCGTCGGCATCGGCGTTCGGCCCGGGATGCACGAGGTGGTTGGCGTGGCCGTAGCGCGCCTCGACGCTCGTCACCGAGGTACGGGCCGCGCTGGCCTCGACGCTGGCAATGCGGGCATCGCCGGCGCAGCCGAGCATGTGATGGAAACCGCTCGCGCGCGGCGTGTCGCGCAGCAGCGCGAGCGCGGCATCGAGCGAGGTGGCGTCGAGCACCGCGCGCGCCAGCACCATGCGCGGCACGCCGGCCGCCGGCGCGGTGATCCGCACGTTGTTGATGGTCTGCACCAGGCCGGCGCGGTTCAGCGCGAAGGTATGGCCGGGCAGCGAACCGGGATAGTAGAAGCTGAGGAAGCCGGGGCCGCGCGTCGGGCGAACCTCGACGAGCCAGCAGCGATCGAGCAGGAACGGATCGCCGTCCTCGTTGTGCGCGATGCGGCCGCCGCTCGCGTCGCGCGCCGCGACGGTGGTGCAGCCGTCGCCGGAGCGATTGAGCAGCTCGCCGCGGCAATTCCAGGCGAACACCAGCTCGGCCGGCAGGCCGAGCCCTTCGGCGAGGCCGTCGAGCTCGGCGACGCAATCGGGAAACACGGCCTCGGCCTCGCGCCGCCAGATCGGCAGCAACGGTTCGCCAAGGCGCGCCTCGAGCGCTTGCCAGGCGCGGCTTTGCGCGCGGTACGCGGCCATCAGCGGGCGCGCGAGTTCGCCGAGCCGGCGGCCGATCTCGCGCGGCGTGCCGGCGATCACGACGGGGTGGAGTGCTTTCATCGATGCGCTTCGGTAGCTGGAAATTCGGGGGCGGATGTCGATCGAAGGCGAGGGCGGGCCAATGCAAGAGATCGACAACACATGGGCCGAAATTATACGCATCAACAACAAATGTTGTCACGACGAACGAGACGACAACACGGCCGTGGCGCCGGCACTCGGGCTGTGTCGATACGGAAGAGGGGAACGAGCGAGGAAGAAAAAACGCCCTCGCAAGGCGAGGGCGTTATCGGCAGGAATCGCCGTGGCTCGGCTCAGACGCCTCGCCAGGCGCCTTCGCGCTCGAAGGCGTGACGCGCCTGGATCAGCGTGGTCTTGGCCGCGCGCGCGTCGCCGGCCAGCTTCAGCAGCGCGCCCAGTTGCGAGGGCTGTTTCGCGAGTTCGCGCAGGATCGGCAGGATGGTGGTGGTGCCGTCGTCGCGCAGGCCGGCGGTGGCCGCGCTCGGCAGGGTGCGCCAGGACGGATCGACGATCGCCCGGCACACCGCGAAGGGCACGCCGCGCGCCGCCGCGAAGGCGCCGGCGATATGCGACTCCATGTCGACGGCGAGCGCGCCGTGGCGCGCGTGCAGCGCGGCCTTCTGCTGCGCGTCGACGACCGGCGCGCCGACCGCCGCGATCCGCCCGAGCCGCAGGTTCGGCACCACCGGCGTGCCGCGCAGCGCGGCCACCAGCCGGCGGTTCCAGCCGGCATCGGTGCGCACCTCGCCGAACGGGCCGTCGATCGCCTCGGCGATGACCAGCGCGCCCGGCGCCAGATCGGGCGCGAGGCCGCCCGCCGTGCCGAAGCTGATGATGCCCGAGCAGCCGCGCTCGACCGCTTCCGACAAGGCGCGCTCGAGCCGGTCGGCGCGCGCCGCGTAGACGGTCTCGACGCCTTCGCCGCGCGCGATCCTCGCCTCGAAGGCCATGCCGGTGACGGCGATCACCGGCGCAAGGGTGGTCTGGGTCGCCATCCTCACATCCCGACCGTCACGCGCGTGGTGCCGGCGCGCTTGAGGCCGCGATAGCGCGCCAGCGCCCACAGCGGGAAGAACTTGCGATAGCCGTGGTAGCGCAGGTAGAACACGCGCGGGAAGCCGGTCGCGGTGAAGCGCGTCTCGTCCCACAGCCCGTGCGTCTTCTGTTCGGCGATCAGCCAGTCGATGCCGCGCGCGACCGCCGCGTGATCGACCTCGCCGGCCGCCATCAGGCCGAGCAGGGCCCAGGCGGTCTGCGAGGCGGTGCTGGTGGCCGGCCCGTAGCCGCGATAGTCGAGCTTGTAGCTGGTGCCGTCCTCGCCCCAGCCGCCGTCGGGATTCTGGATCGACAGCAGCCACTGCGCGGCGCGCTTCACGCGCGGATCGTCGTGGCCGAGGCCCGCCGCGTTCAGCGCGCCGAGCGCGCTCCAGGTGCCGTAGATGTAGTTCATGCCCCAGCGGCCATACCAGCTGCCGTCGGCTTCCTGCTCGGCGAGCAGGTAGTCGAGCGCGCGCTGCGCGGGCTGGCTGTTGACGTTGGTCTCGCCGAGCTGCGCGAGCATCGACAGGCAGCGCCCCGAGACGTCGGCGGTGGGCGGGTCGAGCAGGGCGCCGTGATCGGAGAAGGGGATGTTGTTCAGGTAGTGATGGGTGTTCTCGGGCTCGAACGCGCCCCAGCCGCCGTCGCTGCTCTGCATGCCGACCACCCATTCGCGGGCCCGCGCGATCGCGTCGCGGTCGACGTCCGATTGCGTGAGGCGCGCCGCGCGGTCCATCGCCAGCACCACCACGGCGGTGTCGTCGACGTCGGGGTAATGCGGGTTCGCGTACTGGAAGGCCCAGCCGCCGGGGCGCACGTGCGGGCGGCGCGAGATCCAGTCGCCGCGCACGTCGAGGATCTGCAGCGGGCGCAGCCATTCGAGGCCGCGCAGCGCGGCAGCCTCGGCACGCGGCTCGCCGGTCTCGAGCAGGGCGTGCGCGGCCAGCGTGGTGTCCCAGACCGGCGACAGGCAGGGCTGGCAATAGGCCTCGTCGCTCTCGTCGTCCTTGATCACCAGCAGCTTGTCGAGCGAGCGGCGCGCGGTCGCGCGATTCGGGTGGTCCTCGGGATAACCGAGCGCGGCGTACATCATCACGGAGTTCGCCATCGCCGGGTAGATCGCGCCGAGGCCGTCCTCGCCGTTCAGGCGCTCGTCGACGAACTGCACGGCCTGGCGGATCGCGCGTTCGCGCGAGTAGCGCGGGAACAGCCCGTCGGTCAGGCGCAGCAGGCCGTCCACGCCGCGGAACAGCAGGAACCAGCCGGCGCTCTGGTGGCCCTGCCTGGGCAGCAGGCCGGTGTTGACGGGCGGATTGACGAACAGCTCGTCGACGCGCACGCCGAGCGGGTTCCTCGCCAGCGGACGCTTCGCGTTCAGCACCAGCAGCGGCACGATCACCGTGCGCGCCCAGTACGAGACCTTCGACAGGTGGAACGGGAACCACTGCGGCAGCAGCATGATCTCGACCGGCATCATCGGCACCGCGAACCAGGGCACCACGCCGAACAGCGCGAGCTGGATGCGCGTGAAGACGTTCGACATCTCGGCGCCGCCCATCGCGTGGATCGCCTGGCGCGCGCGCACCATGTGCTCGGCCTCGACGTCGTCGCCGATCATCTTCAGCGCGAAGTAGGCCTTCACGCTCGCGCTGACGTCGGGCGCGCCGTCCGTGAACAGCGGCCAGCCGCCGCCGGGCAGCTGGATGCGCCGCAGGTAGCGGCCGATCCGGCGCTCGAGTTCGGCGTTCGGGGTCTCGCCGAGGTAGTGGACCAGCAGCACGTATTCGGCCGGGATCGTCGCATCGGCCTCGAGCTCGTAGACCCAGTGGCCATCGGCCTGCTGCGCGGCCAGCAGCGCGTCGGTCGCGCGCGTGACGGCGGTGTCGAGTTCGGCGGGGGAGGGAAGCTTGGCGGCGACGGGCGCGACGGGAGTTGCGGCGGCGGCTTGCGTGGTTGCCTCGGCCTCGGCTGCCGTTGCTGCCGTTGCTGCCGTTGCTGCCGTTGCTGCCGTTGCTGCCGTTGCCGCAGGTGCTGCAGGTGCTGCAGGTGCTGCAGGTGCTGCAGGTGCATGATCGGCAACGGTCGGCGTCGCGTCCTGCGCAGCCGTGACGGCCGACGTGGCAGGCAGGTTCGCCGCCCCGGCGGCAGGCGACGGCGCGGCGTTCGGTGTCGCGCCGTCGGGTGTGGTCGAGTCGGTGAGATCGTTCATCGGTCCCTCTCTTGTCATGCGGCGCGTGCGTTGTTACCCGAAGGCACGCCCCGTCGATCGACGCGGGCAGGGCGGCGGCCGGCGCGCCCGCGAACAGCGAATCCGGCCGGCGCGAAGGCGGGGCCGAACGTTTCAGGTTCCGGCAGGGCGCGCGCCAAGGCCGCCAGCCCGCCGGTCGGAACGTCGGATGCGCGGCCGGCGGCATCGGCACGGCGCAACATCCGGTGATAGCGGGCACTTACCTCACAGTGCTCCGCGCACGCGCACGGCGGGCAGCCATGCGGCGTGACGGGCGATCCGCCGATCGCCCGGGCATGCATCGACATCAGATCAGAAGAACGCGTAGCGCAAGGCGATCAGCATCATCCGCAGGCGCGGCTTGCGCAGCGGCGCGCGCGGCGCGGCGAAGCCACGTGCCATCGCGGCCTCGAGTATGCAGCGATAGGCGCCGGACATGATGCGCGGCGCCTTGACCTGCGCGCGCGGCGCGCCGTCCATGATCGCGTCGGCGCGCGCGAAATGCGCCAGCGCGCGCTCCGCCAATGTCGCGCAGACGCCCGGCAGCGCCGGATGCGCGGCGATCGTGAGCGGATCGGTCACGGGAATGCCCTCGCGTTCGAGCAACTCGCGCGACAGATAGCAGCGGTTGATGTCGGCGTCCTCGTCGATGTCGCGCAGGATGTTGGTCAGCTGCAGCGCGCGGCCGAGGTGATGCGCCAGCTCGATGCCGGGCGCTTCCTGCATGCCGAAGATCCGCACCGACAACCGGCCCGCCGAGCTCGCCACGCGATCGCAATAGAGATCGAGCGTGGCGTCGTCGGGCGCGCAGATGTCCTCGGCGGCGTCCATCGCCATGCCGTCGATCATGTCGTGGAAATCCTCGCGCTTGAGCCCGAACTTGCGGATTTCCTCGGTGAGCGGCACCAGCGAGGCACGCGGCTTGCCGGCGTAGCAGGCGTCGATGTCGACGCGCCAGCGGTCGAGCCCGGCCGCGCGTTCCTCGCGCGAGCCGCCGTCATCGGCGATATCGTCGACGGCGCGGCAGAACGCATAGACCTGGAACATGGCGTCGCGCTGCGCCGCCGGCAGGATCCGCATCGCGCGATAGAAGGAACTGCCCGATGAGACGGCAGCGACGTCGGTTTGGGTGTCGTCCACGACTAGATTGGAAACGGCCAAGACGAGCTCCGCTAAGACACCCTCGCGGGCGATGAAAACAGCCATGCCCGGCGGGGGATGGAGAGGCTTGCGAGATGCGCGAACGATACGCGCAGACAGGCTTGATTGGCCGATGCTTGGCCGGAAATGGCGGCAAGTATAGCAATGTTTGACACCCGCTGCCGCTCGCGGGCCCCGCAGGCGCGACAGCCTAGGCGAACACCACGTCGCGCTGCAGGTCGAGGGCGATCAGCCCCATCGCGCGGGCCAGTTGCAGCACCTGGCGGCGGTCCAGCCGCGAGCCCATGAAGCTGGTGACCTGGCCGTCGCTCTCCACGGTGAACTGGAACAGCGCGCCGCCTTCGCCGAACCAGGCGCCCGGCACCGATTCGGATTCGCGCCAGGCCAGCCCGTCGATCACACGGCCGATCGCGTCGCGGATCGTGTCGCCCGGCGCGATCGACGGCGCGACGTCACCGAGGTCGTCGAGCGAGTAGGGGCCGGGCGTCGCGGGGCGGCGATAGAACAGGTAGTCGGTATTCATGAGGCGCGGTCATGAAGGAGCATCCTCGAAATTAGCCCGAGAACCCGGTCGAATGGAATAGGGAACGGTTCCGGCTGTGGCGCCGCCGTAACAGATTGCGCACGATGAAAGCCGTTTGTCATGCGAAGCATCCCGTTTCGCGGCGTTGGAGGGCCGATCGCCGCGTCGCATATCGGATTCGTCTGAAATCGGCGCGGGACGGGTCAGCGGGCGCTCACATCGCCAGGCGAGCGTGTCGCGACAAAGCAGCCCGCTCTCTGGCACCATCGTGCCGCAGCGATCATCGCCGCGCATCCGGGCAGGCCGTCCCGGCAAAACAACAGAAACCGGATCAGGAGACAGCCGTGAACCATCCCGACATCGACACCCATTCGCGCAACGCCGCCGCGCCGCTGCCCTTCGTGCTGGTCCACGGCGCCTGGCATGGCGCCTGGGCCTACGAACGCCTGGGCGCAGCGCTCGCGGCGCGCGGCCATGCGAGCGTCGCGCGCGACCTGCCCGCGCATGGCCTCGACGCGCGCTACCCGGCCGCGTTCTGGCAGGGCGATGCACAGGCGCTGGCCCAGGAGCCATCGCCGGTCGCCGCCACCACGCTCGACGATTACACCGGGCAGGTGCTGCGCGCGATCGATGCCGCTTGCGCGCTCGGCCACCCGCGCGTGGTGCTGGTCGGCCACAGCATGGGCGGCGTGGCGATCACGGCCGCGGCCGAACGGGCGCCGGAGCGGATCGCGGCGCTGGTCTACCTGGCCGCGTTCATGCCCGCCTCGGGCGTGCCCGGCCTCGACTACGTGCGTGCCCCCGAGAACCATGGCGAAATGCTGGCCTCGCTGATCTGCGCCAGCCCTCGCGCGATCGGCGCGCTGCGCATCAACCCGGCCAGCCGCGACGCGGCCTATCTCGCCACGCTGAAGCAGGCGCTGTTCGAGGACGTGGACGAGGCGACGTTCCGCGCCGTGACGCGGCTGATGTCCTCGGACGTGCCGACCGCGCCATTCGCCACGCCGATCGCGACCACCGCCGAGCGCTGGGGCTCGATCGCGCGCCACTACGTGACCTGCGCCGAGGATCGCGTGATCCTGCCGGCGCTGCAGCGGCGCTTCATCGCCGAGGCCGACGCCTTCCTGCCCGAGCGGCCGACGCGCGTCCACGCACTCGACAGCAGCCATTCGCCGTTCCTGTCCCAGCCCGACACGCTCGCCGAGCTGCTGGCGGGCATCGCGCGCAACACGACGATCTGAGGCAGCGATCGCGCGGCCAGTGCCCGCGAGTCGTTTATGATGACGATCATTCGATGACAGGCCGCCGCACGCTGCAGCTCCCACCATGAAGCCCCTCCGGCACGACGCCCCACGCCCCGCCGCGCCCGCCGCCACCGACTGGGAGGACGACGACGACGCGTCGTTTACGACGGGCGCGCCCGAGCACGATTTCGCGGTGCGCCGCGTCACGCTGATCGTGCTGCTGCTGGCCGCGATCGTGCTGCCCTGCGTCTATGTCGCCGTGATGGCCTACAACGACCTGCGCACGCGCGAGGCGACCGCACGCGACGTCACCATGCGCACCGTGCGCGTGGCCGAGGAGCATGCGCTGAAGGTGTTCGACCTGACCGAGACGCTCGACGCGCGCATCGTCGACCTGGTCCAGGATCTCGACGACGAATCCGTGCGCAAGTCCGAAGCCGACATCCACGACGCGCTCAACACCATCGGCGGCGGCTATCCGCAGGTAGCGGCGGTCTCGATCTTCGGCGCGAGCGGCATGCTGCTCGCCAATTCCCTGTACTACCCGGCCCCGCACGCCTCGATCGCGAACCGCGACGACTTCATCGGCATTCGCGACAACAAGGTGATCGAGCACATCTCGCGGCCGATGCGCGGGCCGATGCGCTCCACCACGCCGAGCCTGGTGTTCAACACCGGCGTGGCGCGCCAGCATAGCGACGGCAGCTTCGCGGGGATGGTCTCGATCGCGCTGAAGTCCTCGTACTTCAACGCCTTCTATCGCGACCTGCTCGGCGGCGAGAGCTCGCCGATGTCGATGGCGCTCACGCGCAGCGACGGCGCGGTGCTCGCCTCGTATCCGCCGCCGCCAGAGACCGGCGACGAAAAGCTCGACGAGCACGAGGCACCCTTCGTCAACGCGAGCGCCTCGAGCCCGCGCGCCGGCATCATCCGCGTCGAGCACGACGGCGCGAGCGAGATCGTCGCCTACCGCCAGGTCGGCTCCTATCCCGTCTATGTGATCTGCGCCTACCGCGCGCCGGCGATCTGGCGCGCCTGGTACGAGCACCTGAGCGTGCTGTTCATCTCGATGTTCGCCCCCTCGCTGGCGCTGTGGTGCGTGATCTGGCTGTCGCTGAAGCGGCTGCGCGTCGAGGAGCAGGCCTGGGACCGCTGGCAGGCCGAGGCTTCGATGCGCCGCTCGATCGAGTCGGCCTATCGTCAGTCGCGCAAGATGGAGGCGCTCGGCAACCTGGTCGGCAGCGTCGCGCATGATTTCAACAACCTGCTGATGATCATCTCGAGCAATATCCAGATCGTGCGCCGACGCGGCGCCGCGCATCTGGACATCGAGCTGACGGCCATCGAGCGCGCACTGAAGAACGGCCAGTCGCTGACGCGCCAGTTGCTCGGGGTAGCGCGCAAGCAGCCGCTGCGCAGCGAGACGATCGACGTGCCGCAATGGCTCGGCTCCTCGTGCCGCGAACTGCTGAAGACGTCGCTGGGATCGAAATCGGCGCTGGTGTTCGACATGCCGCCCGGCATCTGGCCGATCCGCGTCGATATCGCCGAGCTCGAGCTGGCGGTGATCAACCTGTCGGTGAACGCGCGCGACGCGATGCCGACCGGCGGGCGCTTCACGATCGCCGCGCAGAACATCACCTTCCGCCACGAGGACGGCTTCCCGCTGACGGGCGACTTCGTCCAGCTCTCGCTGGCCGACACCGGCAGCGGGATGGCGCCCGAGGTGCTCGCGCATGCCTTCGAGCCGCTCTTCACCACCAAGCCGAAGGGCATGGGCACCGGCCTCGGCCTGCCGCAGGTGTTCGCGTTCTGCGAGCGTTCGGGCGGCATCGCCACGATCGACAGCGCGCTGGGGGAGGGCACCACGGTGCGCCTCTACCTGCCGCGCGCGCGCATCACCGACGAGGCGCCGCCCGCCGCGCCCGCGCCGCGCGAAGCTTCCTCGCTGGAAACCGATCCGCCGCGGGAAGGCCTGCGCATCCTGCTGGTCGAGGACAACGGCGAGGTGGCCGCCGGTACCGAGGCGCTGCTGTCGTTGCTCGGCCATCGCGTCACCTACGCGGCCAACGCCGACGACGCGCTCGCGCTGGTCGACGCGCCGCTCGATCCCGAGGACGAGTCGCGGCCCTTCGACCTGGTGATCTCCGATATCCACATGCCGGGCACGCTCAACGGCATCGACCTGGCCGAGGAGATCGAGCGACGCCCGGGCACGCTGCCCGTGATCCTCGTCACCGGCTACGCGGAGGAACTCGACCGCACACGGCGCGTGAATGCGCGCGTGCTCTCCAAGCCCTTCGACATCGGGCTGCTCGACGACATGCTGCATGCGATCCGGCAGGCGCGCGATGCGCGCAAGAGCGGACGGATCCGCGCTTGAGGCGTGGAGCGGGCAGGGCGGGGGAGGGGAGGTGGACTGCCCTGCCGGCCGGGTTGGTGGCCCGAGGCGCGGCAGGGTGAGGAACGCAGGGGGAGCAGGGCAGGGCGATGCGCAGAGTACTCGACAGGCGCCGGCGGAGTTCCTGGCTCCGCTCCACCGGCCGCGCGCCGCGCCTGTTCAGCTCAGATTCGACTCATATCCCGAGCCACCGCTCAGGCCGTCTTCGTCGCGTGGCGACGCACCCAATCCGCGTAGCGATCGACGAAGGACTGCAGGAACTTGCGCGTGTCATCGCTGGCGATCTTGCCTTCGTCGTCGATGCGGCTGGTGTCGTGCTTGATGAACATCTCGGGCTGCGCGAGCGTCGCGACATCGAGATAGGACAGCACGTTGCGCAGATGCTGCTGCGCGAGCGCGGTGCCGATGGCCCCCGGCGAGGTACCGAGCACGGCGCCGGGCTTGCCGCTCCAGGAATTGTGTCCCCACGGCCGTGAACCCCAGTCGAGCGCGTTCTTCAGCACGCCCGGGATCGAGCGGTTGTACTCGGGCGTCACGAACAGCAGGCCATCGGCTTCCTCGATCTGTTTCTTGAAGGCGGTCGCCTCGGCGGGAAAGGCCGGGTCGTAATCCTGGCTGTAGAGCGCGAGCTTGCCGATATCGGCGAACTCGAAGTCAAAATCATCGGGGGCAAGCGAGATCACGGCCTTGGCGAGAGCCCGGTTGAACGACTCGCGTCGCAGGCTGCCGACGACCACGGCAATTCGGTATGTCATCACGTTCTCCTTCCGCTCGATTGAGAATGCGCCCGGATTCCTTCACCAACGAATGGCAACGGGCCATTTGCGGGCAGGCCAGCGCAAGTCCGGCGGCGCGGGCGATCCGGGCAGGCTTTCCACAAGGTTTTCCACAGAAATTGTGGATAACTTTCAGGCTACGCGTACCGGGGGATAAGTGGCGAGGCCAGGAAACCGGCTCGACACGCGTGCGGGACAGCATAGCGCACTAGTTTGAACGCAAAACGTGACAGTTGCGGAAGACGAGGCGTGTCGAGTTTCGAGCGATCGAATAGATCAAATAATATTTATAAGAATTATTCAAACAAGGCAGCGATGGATTCCGGAGGGCGACCAATCGCGGCTTTATCGTTCACCACCACGATCGGGCGTTGCAGCAGGATCGGGTACTCGGCAATGGCGGCGTAAATCGCGGTTTCATCGGTGGCGGGGTCGCTCAGGCCCAGGTCCTTGAATTCGGTCTCGTTGTCTCGAACCATGTCGCGCAGGGGACGGCCGAGTTGGCGATGCAGCGTCTTCAATTGTGCGACGGTCAACGGAGTCTTCAAATACTCGACCACCTGGATGGGTTCGTCGCGTTTGTTCAGCGAGTCGAGCAGGGCCAGGGTTTCGCGGGACTTGGAGCAACGGGGGTTGTGGTAGATCGTGATCATTGGGATGGGCGTCGAGGTAAGAGGGCGGGATAGGGCGTCTATTGTAGCGACGGGAAGGGAGCGTTCAACCAGACTGAACCTCGACCCGCGGGCTGTTTATTCGAGAAGAGGGAGCGCAAACGGTTGTGGGTTTATGCGCATAAATCCATTGCCGGGGCCTGCTTGATCAGGGGTCTTCCAGAAATCACCCCGCCTTGCGGAGAGGGCCAACTCCGTCTACTCCGTAGCCCGCGCGCTGCAGCTTTATGCGCATAAACCGGGTGAGCCACCACGTGGTCGGAAGCCAGGACGCTCCTTTGGGCGCCACTGATTCGAATCTCCAAGTTACGCCCGCCACGCGTGCTCCTATCCTGGCGCGGCAGCTTTATGCGCATAAACGCCTCGGTCGAATGGCCAATCTTTTACCTGTTATCGACTAAATCATTGAAATACGAAATTCATCAGGTAAAATTTCGTCGATCCAAACAGGAGTGCAAATTGGCAGCCGAAATCATTGCGGTCACTCAACAGAAGGGCGGTGTCGGTAAGAGCACCATCTCCATGCACCTCGGCGCGGCATTCCATGAAAAAGGGAAGCGCGTCCTCGTCGTCGACGCAGATGGCCAAAACACGCTCATCCATTGGTCAAGCGCGTCAGGTGACAGCGACAACGGCATCCCGTTTCCTGTCGTCAATCTCGCCGAAGCCGGCGGACAAATCCATCGCGAGATCAAGAAGTTCATCAACGACTACGACGTCATCGTGGTCGACTGCCCGCCGTCGATCACCGAGAAGGTTTCCGGCGTCGTGCTGCTGGCTGCCACCGTCGCCGTCATTCCCACCTCGTCGTCACCGGCCGATTACTGGTCGAGCGTCGGCCTCGTGAAACTGATCCAGCAAGCCCAGGTCATGAACGAAGACCTGCGCGCGGTGTTCCTGCTGAACAAGACTGAAGAGAAACGCATGCTGACGCGGGAGCTGAAGCGTGCCATCGAAGAATTGGGCTTCCCTCTGCTGAAGACGCAGATCCCGACGCGCGAGGCCTATAAGCAGGCGATGGCGCTGGGGCAAACTGTCCTGCAGATGAACGATCGTGGCGCGCGCCTTGCCGCCGCGGAAATCCGTGCATGCGCCGACGAAATCGCCGGCATGCTGCCCTGACTTTATGCGCATAAAGGACCTTGAATGAAACCCTCCCAATTTGCCAAAGGCTTCCAGGCGCGCCCCGATACCACCACCAGCGAAAAGCGAACGGCGCTCGATCGGCTCAATGCGATCGACGGGATCGTGAAGTCGGAAACGCCGGCACCAACGAAATCGTCGAAGAAAGACATCCCGGTCACGATCGTCGAGACGCCGCCGGCGGAGCCGACCAATGAATCGCCGCAATATCACGCGTGGCGCGTCGAGCATCGCTACCAGCCCGGCCAGATCATCGAACTGCCGCTGAAGACGATCAAAGCGAGCCCGTTCAATCCGCGGCATTTCTATCTGAAGTCGTCGATCGCCGAACTCGCCGTCAATCTCGCGAAACAAGGGCAGCAGCAGGCGATCCACGTGATCCCCGACTACGAGCACCCCGGCACCTTCTTCGTCAGCGACGGCGGCCGGCGCGTCCGCGCGCTGAAGGAGGCGAACAAGGATTCGGTGAAGGCCATCGTGATCGACATTCCGATCGGCATCGAGAGCTACAAGCTCGGTTACGACCTGAACGTCCAGCGCGATTCGCAAACCGTGTTCGACAACGCGGTGGTCTGGCGCCGCTTCCTGGAGGACAAGTTCTTCCAGAGCCAGAAGGAGCTGGCCGAGCATCTGGGCATCGACGAATCGACGATCGCCGTGGCCTTGTCGATCGGCAAACTGCCCGAGGCCGTGATGCAGGAAATGGTCACGCGTACCGATCGCTTCGGCTCGAACATGGCCTACCAGGTCGGCCGTTATCACTCGGCTCGCGGTACCGACGCCACGCTGCGCCTGATCAACAAGATCCTGTCCGACGACCTCAGCACGCGACAGGTAGCCGACATCGTGAAGGGCAGGGCGAGCGCGCAAGAAAATGCCAAGCCGGCAGGGCGGCAGCGTTATGCCCAGCGCCATGAGATCAAGATGAATGGTTCGACGGTCGGCGACCTGAAGTCCTATGGTGACGACCGCCTCGAGCTCCGCCTGCGCGGCCTGTCGCGAGAAAAGCGCGACGAGATCCTGCAACAACTCGAAAAGATGCTGCTCAGCTGAGCGCTCCAGCCAGGCTTGGCGAGAGAACCACGCCTCTCGCTGGATTCGGAATGCACGACATAGACACCCCGGAAGTCCCGCTTCCGGGGTGTTTTTATTGATGGAGCCTTTGTCGAAGCCGGCGTGATTCACGACCAGGAAAAAGAAGCACGCGCGGGAGCTCGCCGCCGGAATATCGCCAACGACACGGTGCACGCTCAAGCCAAGCACCCGAAAAGCAAAAAGGCCGAGCCCCGTTCAAACAGGACTCGGCCTTTCCCGATTCTCGACCGCGTCGCGATCGATCTGGATTTTCAGTATCTCAAGCTGCTCGTGACTGATTCAGCGTGAACGCCAGCAGATCACCGTCGGTCGGTTCGCCCCAGGTCTTCAGCGCGAGCCAATCGAAGAATGCCGTCTCGACCAGCTTCGAATCGAGTCCGCGCCGGCGCCAGTCATCGCGCAGATGCGAACCAAGAGCCGGCAGCACATCGGTCTCGAACGATTGCCGTGCCAAATCCCGCTCGGCCTGGCCCTGTTCCTCGTAGAGCGATTTTGCTTCCTTGCGGCGGTAGGCGTCGTATTCGCCGCGCAGCCGCGCCTTCGGATCGTCGAGCGAACCCGCTGCGGATGCCACCGACGCCAGCTTGCCCGCGGTCGTTGCGCCCGGCAGCGCATCCGGGTCGACCGGCGGGGCATAACCCTTCTTCAGCGCATCCTTGAACAGCGCCCCGGCACTGCGTACCGGCGGCAGGGTGGTGCTGCGCATACGCTGCTCGGTCATCTGGAGTGCCGCGCGAATCCGGTTTTCCTCGCTGTCCGCATAAAGCGTCTGCGCTTCCTTCAAGGGAATGCCGAGCTTGACCATGCGGTCGACCAGCGTGCTGTCGAATACGTTCGGATGTTCGTCGAGCGCCAGCATCGGCTGCTTGCGCTCGGAAACGCGAAACTGGATCTCGGCCACGCGCCGGCCTTCGCGATGCTCGATCAGCTCGACAAAGATATTCGTGACCGCATTCACCTCGGCGATTGCCGGGCGCAGGTAATCGCGCTTGAAGTATTTGTATTCGCGCTTGGCCTCGTCGCCGGCTTCAGTGTCGGGGGTGCCCGACAGGATCGGCCGCCACCATTCCCAGGGCTCGCGCATCGTCAGGTGGCTCGGGTTGGTCAGGTAGCGCACGCAGATCTCGTACAAGGCCAGGCCGGCGCTGCTGCGCAACTGGCTCTGGAACTGCAGGCTCAGGCGCGCGTACTGGACGGGGTCGAGCAGCTTCTTCTTGATCTTCGGCGCGAACGAGAATTCGACCCAGACGCGGCGGGTGGTCGGATCCTCGAGAATTTCCGCATCGGCGATCAGCGTCGAGATCCCCCACTTGCGGCCGGGCTTCTGGCTCGAGGTGCCGGTGCTCCATTCGACCTGGACAGACACCATGCGTCGCAGGTGCTCCTTCACGAGCGCCGTGTCGTTCGAATCGAAAGCCGAGTTCGCGACGATGTCGGACAGCAGCGCCCGGTAGGTATCGCCGGAATCGTCGGCCTGCTGCGCGACGGCCAGCAACACGTTGAAGAGCTTGCGCGTCAGCAGCGTGATCTTGCCGCTCTTCGGCTGGATGGCGATCGCCTCGACCGCCTTGCGTAGTTCGGCGGAGCTGGCATTCACCACATCCACATCGGTTTTCTTGGCGCGCTTCGTAACCATGCGTCGGATCGGACAAGGAAAGTTTCCCGCAAGGATAGCGACTGCGGTGATGGGCGTCTACAAGCGGCCCCTCACCGTAGGCGGTGATGCACCGCGATTCGCAGCGCCTCACCCCAGGACGATCCCGCAAAAGCTCACCGATGGCAAAACCTGTGATGCCGGCGCCCGCTTTGTCGTCGCGGGTGACACGGCCGCGCATGATAGCCGCACCGATATCGAGGCGTCGAGAGCCCTCCCGTATCACCTCACCTTAAAAATTTTCCCGTGGACAAGGGCCGGAAAATCTGCACAGACCATCACCGGTTTCACAGCATGAAAACCCCGAAAAACAAGGGGAAATGGCCTGCCAGCACCGAAATGCTGTGTCAATCGTCCTGAGGCTCGCCGACCTCGGCGAAGCAGCGAGCCCCCGGCCAGGGTGAAGCACTGCCCTCTGACGGCGTCACCCTGCCAGGCAGGCCAACACGGTGCGCACAGCTTCCGACAAGCACTCACCGCCCCTGTGCGTCAAGCTGCCCAGGGATGCCCTCGGTGCACATCGGTTCATGCCCGGCGTCCTGTCGCCTCACCCTGTGGGGCGGACTACGACGGCGCAACAATGCACACAGCCCGTCGGCACCGTTCGAGCCAGGCCAGGAGCAATCAGCGCGATACGACCCCGTGGGTGGGCTCCAGCAAGCTCCGGAGCGTTCCCGCCTCGGAATCGCCCCAGGAAGCCCTCCCAGCGGCTGTCAGAGGCTCCGGGAGCCACCGGCGTCTCTGGGGGCTCCGATATCGCATCCGAGCCGTATTCATTCACCTCACCGGCTCGCCATCGATCCATATCGATACCTTCAAAAGGGTTGTCCACAGCTCCTCGAGGCCCGCCAAACCCGTCGTTTTACCGCATCCGCACATGAGCCCCCGAAAAACCTCACCTTTCGTCGCGAACCGGTGATGCACGACATCTAACGAAAAGCACCGGCATACGGGGCCTCACAGCCTGCTCGATCCCGAAAAGCCTCACCTTTCCCCAAAACATGCGTCACCTCAACCTCATCCGAGGCTCCCGAAAAATCTCACCCAAGGACTTGAACACCGGAAAATATTCATTAATTTCATACACTTACCCAGAATCGTGCAATGCAGCGCCGATTCCCCCAAGTTCCCGGAAGATCTCACCTCAACCCGAATCAGGAGATTCCTTCGGAGCTCAATACACTCCTGAAAAACCTCACCTCTCGTGAAAACGATCACGAAAAGCACGGCAAAAGTTCCAGTCTTGTCGGGGGTTTACGGGTAAGTGGACACCCACTGCTCCCGAAAAACCTCACCTTTGCCATTTTTTCGACTGTGTCGAGGTCCTGAAAAGCCTCACCTCAAAGCTTTTTTGGCCACCTTTCCGTCAATCCCGAAAATTCTCACCTCAAGCGTGGCTGGCGCTGAAATTGCAGGCAAAGGCTCCTGAAAAACCTCACCTCAAGCCTGTGATCGCCGTCAAACGCCCCAAAACGGTACTTTTTTCCCGTAAAAGCTCACGTCAATCCCGCCCCGAATCCCGAGAAACCTCACCTATGCCTATCAAATAGGCAAATCCCTGGAAGATTCGGGGCCAAACGGCCCCCCTGCAAAGCCTCACCTTAGGGATTCCCGCCCAAAACGACGCGATTCAGGCACCATGCGGTGTCGACGTCGATCTCCCTCCCGAAAAGCTTCACCTTTCGCACAGGGCCGGGAACGCTGTGCTCCTGAATCCGCTCACGATCTCTCCTGCAAGGCCTCACGCTCGCCCCCGAACCCCATCACTTCATGTCCCGCAAAAGATCACCATGATTCCCGTAAAGCTTCACCTTGTCGGCCGGAATCCCTTACCCAGTAAGGCTGTGCGGTGGCGTTAACGTTTTTAACAAGGGTTTCAAGGGTGTTTACTTCTATTACTCTCTACGAGCACCCGTGAGCTCCCTGAAACATCGCTTCTCTCCACCCTCCTTCTGTGTGAAACATCCCCAGATATTTGAGAAGCAGATGTTTAGTCTACAAAAACAATGATTTAGCTGAGATTCTTCGCTTTGTTTCACGGAATTTTGGAGAGAGGGGCAGCCAGCAGCGACTGTGGAAGACCTCAACAGCACAGACGGCAAGAAGCTGTGGTGTTTCCATCAAACACGTATCAAAAAATACGTATTCCATTATGATTGCTACGTATTGACCGATACTCTCGTTCCGATGACTCTCGACGACATCCGCCAGACGATCCGTGCCGAACTCGATGCGATGCGCACAGGCGGCGCACGCCGGCAGGATCTTTCGCTTCACGCCTGCAAACGCCTGTTTTTCGACCTGGGCATTCGGCCCTCCGCAGCCAATGTGCGCGACCTGACCCAAACCGGTAGCGCCGGCGATATCCCCAAGGACATCGATTTCTTCTGGGAGCGGATTCGCTCCGCCTCGAAGGTAAGGCTCGACGGCGGCAATTTGCCGAAATCCCTGGAAGACAAGGCTGGTGAACTGCTGGGCTCGCTATATGAGGAAGCACAGAAGGAAGCGCGAATCGGGCTGGAAGCCGAGCGGCAAGAAGCCAGCGACGAAATTGCCGCGGCAGCCCAGCGGGTTCGCGAGGCGCAGGTTCGCCACGAAACGCTCGAGCTCGCTCTTGCGCGTAGCGAGAACCGTGCGGAGCAATTGCAGGCGAAGCTCACCGAAGCGGAAATCCGCTTGGCAACCGCGTCGACGCACGGCGCGGCGCACCAGGATTCCCTGCAGGTGCTGACTCAGCGGCTCGAAAACGAAAACGAGCTGTTGAACAAGCGTTTGGAAGGAGAACAGCAGCAGAATGCGTCGCTAAGAGAAAGAATCGACGCCTTGCACGTCGAATCGCGTCAGAACACGGAACATTACGCCCAGCAGATCAAGGACGCGGTGGCCGAAGCCGAGCGCCGTGTGAAGCCAATGCTGGTAGAGCTCGATTCGCTGCGCAGCATGGCCGGCACTTATCAAGCGGGTCTGCGCGACGTGAACCGAAAAGAATTCGAGTTCTTACAACAACTTAGCGCCGCCAAGGCGCGCGCCGACCGACTCGACGAGCAACTGCGCGAACAGGGCGACGAGTTGACGGCCGCGACGCGGGAAATCGAGACATTGCGTCAGGCACAGGGCGTCCCATCCGGAATTGCCGTGTTGCTGCGACGCCTGGCCGATGCCGGGCTGCTCGACGCGGCGGCTTTCGAGGCGATCGGATCGTCGATCGATGCGCATGTGAATTTGCCGCCGCGCTGCCCGAAGTGCGAGGAGGGCGAACCGGAACTGTCGCACGACGAGGAAGGTTTCGAATTGCTGTGCCCGGAATGCGAACATGCTTCCGGCCATTGTGCCTCACGCTTCGAGGCGGTCACACAGTTCAACCGAATTGGCAGCTCAAGCGGCTCGCTGTGGTAAAGGTGAGGAAAATCGGGAGCCGAACGGTGAGGGCATTCAGGAGCTGATCGCTCACGGAATCAGACCAGACGCGGGCTTTCGGCCGAGTTCGCATCCGCTTCCTGGCTACCAATTGCGGTTTTTTCGAGATTGTCGCGCCAAGTCCGCCAGGCTCGGTGCAAGCGATTTGCCGAAACCGGCTGCATGAAGCCGAGCCAATGGCCAACGCGCTCGGGCGCGACGCCGTTTTCGAACAGTTCGGCCGCAAAAGTGTTGCGCAGCGTTTGTGGGCTGGCACGTTCGGTTCTCGAGTTGGCGATGTTGGCGGCTTCGACAATGGCATCGACCGCGCGCAGCATGGTGGCCTTGTGCATCGGCCGGCCGGTCAGCGAGGAAGGAAAGACCAGGTCGCCAGGAATATCGCAGCGCCGCCGTTCGGCGAGCCAGGCGTCGAATAGCGCGATCGCGAACGAGGCGAGATGCGTTTCGCGCTCGAAGGCCGGATGCGTGGAGGGCAGGCGCACCGCGGGCTCACCGGGTTTTACGCAACTAATCGTCAGCGTGCGCGCTTCCCCCGTTTTCAATCCGCCGCCAAGAAAGGCCGCCACCAGCGCGCGATCGCGCCGTTCCTTCCAATGCGACATGCCGCCCGCCGGCAGCGGCGAGAACAGATAGGCGAGCAGGGCCGCGCGTTCGGACGGCGAGAGGAAGCTGGTGGGTTCGTTGTCGCGTGCCCGGCGCCATAATGCTTCGCCATCCTGAGCAATGAAGCGGGCCGGGTTGGTCGAGCCGAATTCATTGCGACGTACATGGTCGAGCACCCGCTCGATGAGCCGCAAATAACGGACTCGTTGCGTTTTCTTGATCGGCAGCTCGCCGACGAAATTGGCGATCAATTGGGTGTCGACCGTGGCCAGCGTCTGTTGCCGTTCGCCGAGCCAGGTCAGGAACGCGCCCCATTGCGCGCGATAGACGTCGGCCGACGAACGGCGAAAGTCTTGCGTCGCGAGCCACGCGTCGAACGACGCGTCCGGTTGGGCGACCCAGTCCGCCTCGGTGCCGTCGAACAGATCGGGTTCGGTGGCTACCAGCGTCCCGGCAGTCGAGGGACTTGGAAGAGACATGTCTATAAATCCGTTAGTTGCTCAATGAGCGTAGTGCACCGAGCCAGGAATTGCCAGCCATCCATGGATGGCTGGTCGCCTGCCGCTCCGGCGCTTCGCGTCTGGCGAGACGGAAGCGGCGCAGAACGCGGTGGGCAATGGTGCCGGGACGCTTCAGCCGCCCCAGATGCGCACGCGCCGCGGACGCGAACTCGGCACCGGCTCGGCGGGACCGAGCTTCGGCTGCCGCGAGGCGGCCTCATAGGCCGAGACGGCATATGACAGCACCGCCGGCAGCGCATTGGACTGCGCGACGTCGATTGGATCGTCGGTTTCGGGGAATTCGAAATCCGCGGGCCTTTCGAACAGGCTGCGGATGAAGGGATCGTGCCGGGCGGCGAAGCCGAGATCGGCCATCGCCTCGGCCTCGATCGCCTGCAGCAGCCGCCACGTCAGCGGTACCCGCTGACGGATGTAGCGGGCGGCAATGTGGCGGACGATCATCTCCATGTCTTGCGCCGCAGCCTTGAAGCTGAGCGCGGCCAGGTCCTGTTCGGTCATAGCGGGCTCCTCGTGAGCCAACACTGTACAAATATACAGTGAATTGCGCAACTGCCGGATACGACAGGCCGGACGCGGGATTTCAGCGATGGATCACGATCAGCAGCGCCTTGGCCTCGCCGCGGCCGAGATTGCGGATCGCGTGCGGCGCATCGGCCGCGTAGCGCGCGGTCTCGCCCGTCTTCAAGCGCCGCGAACTGCTGCCGGCCTCGATCTCGATCGAACCGGCCAGCACGGTCAGGTGCTCGCGCGTGCCGGGCTCGTGGGCATTCGACACCAGCGCGCCATTGGCCGGCAGGGTCAGTTCATACCATTCGAAGCGGCCGGCCAGTTCGATCGGGCCCCAGACGCGCAACTGATATTGATTGTCATGGCCGGACAGCGTCGGGATGTCGTGCAGGCCGTCGACCCGGATCGTCTCCGGCGATTTCGGCTGCGCGAACAGCTCGTCGAGGCTGATGCCGAGCGCATTGGTCAGGCGCCAGGCCACCGCGATGGTCGGGTTGGCCTTGTCGCGCTCGATTTCCGAAAGCATCGATTTCGACACGCCGGCCGCGCGCGACAGGTCGTCGAGCGTGAGCTTGCGTTCGTTGCGCAGCCGCTGGATGGTCTCGCCGACGCGCGGCGGGATGCTCGCATCGCCCGCCGGCGGCGAGGCGGAAGCCGCGGCGCGGCGCGTGCCGGAAGAACTTGCCATTTGATATCGGTTCGCTTAGAGTCGTTCGATATCTCGAACTTGAGTTCGAAATACAGGAAAAATACGATAAACCCAACGGGCGACTATAACAGTAGCAGGCCGCGCGGCCGCCGCCACGAGCGGGCCGCCCGCGCGCCCCAGCCCACTCAGGAGCAGACAGATGCGTGATGCCTTCCTCGCCCATGTGCGCGGGACCCTCGACCAGATCCGCGCCGACGGTTTCTACAAGACCGAGCGCGAGATCGCGAGCCCCCAGGCCGCGGACGTGAAGCTGGCCGACGGCGCCGGCGTGCTGAATTTCTGCGCGAACAACTATCTCGGCCTGGCCAACGATCGGCGCCTGGTGGCGGCCGCGGCGGCGGGCCTCGAGCGCGACGGCTTCGGGATGGCCTCGGTGCGTTTCATCTGCGGCACGCAGACGGTGCACAAGCAGCTCGAGGCGGCGCTGTCGCGCTTTCTCGGCACCGACGACACGATCCTCTATTCGAGCTGCTTCGACGCGAACGGCGGCCTGTTCGAGACGCTGCTCGGCGAAGAGGACGCGATCATCAGCGATGAACTGAACCACGCCAGCATCATCGACGGCGTGCGCCTGTCCAAGGCCAAGCGCTTCCGCTACAAGAACAACGACATGCAGGATCTCGAGGCGAAGCTGCGCGAGGCCGACGCGGCCGGCGCGCGCTTCAAGCTGATCGCGACCGACGGCGTGTTCTCGATGGACGGCATCATCGCCGACCTGAAAGGCGTCTGCGACCTGGCCGATCGTTACGGCGCGCTGGTGATGGTCGACGATTCGCACGCGGTCGGCTTCATTGGCGAACATGGCCGCGGCACGCCCGAGCATTGCGGCGTGGCCGATCGGGTCGACATCGTCACCGGCACGCTCGGCAAGGCGCTGGGCGGTGCATCGGGCGGTTATGTGTCGGCCCGCAAGGAGATCGTCGAGCTGCTGCGCCAGCGTTCGCGTCCCTACCTGTTCTCGAACACGCTCGCGCCGAGCATCGCCGAGGCCTCGCTGGCCGTGCTCGAACTGCTCGCCAGCGACGAGGGCGCGCGCCTGCGCCGCCGCGTGCGCGAGAACGGCGCGCATTTCCGCCGCCGCATGAGCGAGGCCGGCTTCACCCTGGTGCCGGGCGAGCATCCGATCATCCCGGTGATGCTCGGCGATGCGCAGGTCGCGACCAGGATGGCCGATGCGCTGCTGGCCGAAGGCGTCTACGTGATCGGCTTCTCGTTCCCGGTGGTGCCGCGCGGCCGTGCGCGGATCCGCACGCAGATGAGCGCGGCCCACACGCCCGAGCAGATCGATCGTGCCGTCGACGCCTTCGTGCGGGTCGGCAAGTCGCTGGGCGTGATCTGAGGAGAAGCGGAGATGAAAGCGCTGGCGAAACTCGAACGCGGCCCCGGCCTGCGGATGACCGACGTGAAGCGGCCCGAGGTCGGGCATAACGACGTGCTGATCAAGATTCGCCGCACGGCGATCTGCGGCACCGACATCCATATCTGGAAGTGGGACGACTGGGCGCAGAAGACGATTCCGGTGCCGATGCATGTCGGCCACGAATACGTCGGCGAGATCGTCGAGATGGGGCAGGAAGTGCGCGGCTTCGCGATCGGCGACCGCGTGTCCGGCGAAGGCCACATCACCTGCGGGTTCTGCCGCAATTGCCGGGCGGGGCGGCGGCATCTGTGCCGCAATACCGTCGGCGTCGGCGTGAATCGCGAGGGGGCCTTCGCCGAGTACCTGGCGATCCCGGCCTTCAACGCCTTCAAGATCCCGCCCGAGATCTCCGACGACCTGGCCGCGATCTTCGATCCGTTCGGCAATGCCACGCACACGGCGCTGTCCTTCAACCTGGTCGGCGAGGACGTGCTGATCACGGGCGCCGGGCCGATCGGCATCATGGCCGTGGCGATCGCGAAACATGTGGGCGCACGCAACGTGGTGATCACCGACGTCAACGATTACCGGCTCGGCCTCGCGCGCAAGATGGGCGCGACGCGTGCCGTGAACGTCGCGCGCGAATCGCTGCGCGACGTGATGCACGAACTGCACATGACCGAAGGTTTCGACGTCGGCCTGGAGATGTCGGGCGTGCCGAGCGCGTTCACCAGCCTGCTCGATGCGATGAACCACGGCGGCAAGGTCGCGCTGCTCGGCATTCCGCCGGCGCAGACGGCGATCGACTGGAACCAGGTGATCTTCAAGGGGCTCGAGATCAAGGGCATCTATGGCCGCGAGATGTTCGAGACCTGGTACAAGATGGTGGCGATGCTGCAAAGCGGGCTCGACCTCTCGCCGATCCTCACCCATCGTTATGCCGTCGACGACTATGAAGCGGCGTTCGCGGCGATGCTCTCCGGCGAGAGCGGCAAGGTGATCCTCGACTGGACCGTCTGAGTCGGGTATCACGCAAGGCCTGCATCAAGCGATGCCGGTGTCTGGCGCGACAGCGCCGGCGCCGGCATTTTTCATGGGCGGCCGCGAAGCGCTTTTATTCAGTGATCCCTATCGAAGGCGAGAAGCCCACCTCAGCCGCGGCGGCTGCAGGACGACAGCGTGACGATGCGCGGTCCCGTCTCGGGCAGGCTGACCGGCTGGGCGGTCGAGCGGCACAGGATCGCGCTGTCGTAGCCGCGGCCGGCGAAGCGGACCACGTCGGCGATCTCGAAGCCGAGGCTGCGGTAGAAGGCCAGCAGGTGCGTGGCCGGATAGGGCGTGTCGAGCGCGAGCCGGGCATAAGCGCGCGAGGCGGCCCAGCGCACCGCGAACGCGACCAGCGCGCGGCCCACGCCGCGGCTTTGCCAGATCGGATCGACGCCGAACTGCCGCAAGCTGGCGACGTCGCGGCAGCGATAGAGATGGTTCGTGCCGGCCTGGTCGCGCTCGTGCAGCGTCATGGTCGCAATCACATGGCCATGGCAGGTCGCGACGAAGCAGGTGCCGGCCAGCGCGCGCTGGCGCGTCGCCGAGGCGGGCTGGTCGACGCACGGACAGTTCAGTCCCATCGCGCCGAGCCGGCCGAAGGCGCGATGCAGCAGGACCGTCAGCGTCTCGTAATCGTCGCGCGCCGGATCGAACGGCCGTAGCACGATGCGATCGTACGGCTTCGGCACATAGCCGGTGTTCGGAACGGGGGCGAGACGAGGTGTCGACATGGCGTTTCCTGAACCTGATTCGGTTGTCCGAAGTGTAGGAACGGCCGCTGGCGACGATCAAGAAAAAATGTCGTAAACGCCGGCCGGCGCGGGCTCGCCGCGCCGGCGCCGAGGCTTACTGGGCGGGGCTTGCCGCGCCGTCGCCGCCGGCTGGCGGCATTTCGAACTCGGCCTCGATCCGCACCCGCACGTCGTCGCCGACAGCCGGGTACCAGGTCGGGATGTCGAAGGCCGCGCGGCTGAAGCTGCCGCTGGCCGAGAAGCCGACGGTCGGCTGCTTGGTGAGCGGGTTGCGGCCGTAGCCGTTGAAGGTGACCGCCAGCGTGATCGGCTTGGTGGTGCCGCGGATCGTCAGGTTGCCGGCCAGCTTGCCGGTGTTCTCGCCGGTCGGCGTCCAGCCGGTGCTGTCGAAGCGGATCGAGGGATAGCGCGCGGCGTCGAGCGCGTCGCTGCCGGTCACCATGCGATCGAGAATCGGCACGTTGGTGTCGAGGCTGGACGCGTCGATGGTCGCGCTGACCTGGCTCATGGCCGGGCCGCCGGCGCGCCAGTCCAGCACCGCGCTGGCCTTGTCGAAGCGCATCGTGAAGCGCGAGTAGCCGAAGTGCGAGACGTCGAACGAGACGCTCCAGTGATGCGGATCGAGCGTGTAGCGCCCGACCGGCACCTTCTCGGTGGCCGTCGAGACGTGATGCGTGACGACCGCCACGGGGGTGCAGGCGGTTGCCAGCGCGAGCCCCAGGCCGCCGATGAGGGCGCGCCATCGCGCGCCGGATTGCCAAGCCATGACCGTCTCCTGTTGTGTCCGGGCACGATAGCGCAGGCAAGCTCGCTTGACAAAGGAGAATGATCGTTCTACCTTATGCGCCATGAACGAGAGCAAGCGAAGAAACTCAGCAGTTCCTCAAGAACCCGAGCCGGCGGCGGGCAATGCGCGCTTGCGCCTGCTCGAGGCCGCGGAGGAACTCGTTTATGCGGGCGGTATTCATGCCACCGGCGTCGACGCGATCGTCAAGCGCTCGGGGGCCGCGCGCAAGAGCTTTTATACGCACTTCGAATCGAAGGAAGCCTTGGTAACGGCAGCCTTGGCGCGGCGCGACGATCGCTGGATGGCGTGGTTCATCGACGGCACGCGCGAGCGGGGCAAGACGCCCCGTGCCCGGCTGCTGGCGATGTTCGATGTCTTGCGCGAATGGTTCGAGCGGCCCGATTTTCACGGCTGCGCCTTCCTCAACGCGGCGGGCGAGATCGGCGACGTGCATGATCCGATCCGCGGCGTGGCGCGTTATCACAAGGAGCGGCTGCTGGCCTTCGTGCGCGAGGAGTGCGATGCCTTGGCCGATGCCGACGGCATCGATCGCAGGAACGCGGCGCGCCTGTCGCGTCAGTGGCTGGTGCTGATCGACGGCGCGATCGGCGTGGCGCTGGTCAGCGGCGATGCCTCGGCGTCGCGCGATGCGCGCTCGGCCGGCGAGGTACTGCTGGCAGCCTTCGAGGCCCGCGCCGACTGAGCAACACCCAGGCGCCGCATGGTTTGCATGCGGCGCGACGAGATGATCGCCTTCACGCGAGTGCGCGAAGGCTTGTTTGCAGTCCTGAGAAACTTGCAGTCCCCAACGACCTACGCAGCCAGGAGAAACACCATGTCCGAAGTCAGCGAAATCCGTCCGCCGCTCCCGCCGTTCACGCGCGAGACCGCCATCCAGAAGGTGCGTGCCGCCGAGGACGGCTGGAACACGCGCGATCCGCAACGCGTGTCGCTCGCGTACACGCGCGACAGCAAGTGGCGCAACCGCGCCGAGTTCGTCACCGGTCGCGAGGAGATCGTCGGCCTGCTGACGCGCAAGTGGGCGCGCGAGCTCGACTATCGCCTGATCAAGGAACTGTGGGCCTTCGACGGCAACCGTATCGCCGTGCGCTTCGCCTACGAATGGCATGACGATGCCGGCAACTGGTTCCGCTCCTACGGCAACGAGAATTGGGAGTTCGACGAGAACGGCCTGATGGCGCGTCGCCACGCGAGCATCAACGACCTGCCGATCCGCGAGCAGGATCGTCTGTTCCACTGGCCGCTCGGTCGTCGTCCCGACGATCACGCGAGCCTGTCGGATCTCGGTCTGTAAGCTGATGTAAAACATGCGGGGCCATTCGGCGACGAGCCGGATGGCCCCGTCTTGCATGGTGCTCGCGATATCGCGCACGGTTCGAGAGAGATGACGATGTCGCTCACCTTGTCGTGCGGAGTTCGCTTCGCGCGATTCCGCTTCGGTGCGTTACGTGATGGCGCGGTTCATCACCGATCACAGCACACGTATCGATGAGCGGTGCCAATTCGATACATGCAGCGGCTCACCATCGAGCGTGCACACGAGTCGTTAATTTCGCGGCAATGGCTTCACAGCCAGCCGGCACGCCCTGTATCGATACCCTCAGCGCAACTAACGACCAACATCCGCATGGCTTCACAGGTGCGCAAGGCGAGGCCGTCCCGCATCACCTTGCGTGCATGCAGGGTGAAATCGACTGTGCGGGATGCGCTTGAGGTGAGGAAATTCGGGAGGGGCCCCGCCGATAAGGTGAGGCTTTTCGGGATTCGGTGAACGGTGCGCGGTAGCGCGCACCGTGGGTCACCGATGAACCTTCACGAGCGGAAGGACAGGACGCAGGCCTCAGGCGAGCAGTTGCGCGACCACCGCTTCGCCCACTTCCTGCGTGCTCGCCTTGCCGCCGAGATCGCCGGTGCGCGGCCCATGCTTGAGCACGTGCTCGATCGCGGCGAGGATCGCGTCATGCGCCTCGCGCTCGACGCCGGTGCCGTGACCGAGGAAGTCCACCATCATCGCCGCCGACCAGATCATCGCGATCGGATTGGCGATGTAGCGCCCGGCGATGTCGGGTGCCGAACCGTGCACGGGCTCGAACAGCGAGGGGAACTTGCGATCCGGGTTCAGGTTCGCCGAGGGCGCGATGCCGATCGTGCCGGTGCAGGCCGGGCCGAGATCCGACAGGATGTCGCCGAACAGGTTGGAGGCGACCACCACGTCGAAGCGATCGGGATTCAACACGAAGCGCGCGCAGAGGATGTCGATGTGCTGCTTGTCCCATTTCACCTCGGGATACTGCTGCGCGATCTCGGCCGCGCGCGCATCCCACCACGGCATGCTGATCGCGATGCCGTTGCTCTTGGTGGCCACCGTCAGCTCCTTGGCGCGGCTCTGGGCCAGGTCGAACGCGAACTTCATCACGCGCTCGGTGCCGGTGCGCGTGAACACCGCCTGCTGGACCACGAACTCGCGCTCGGTGCCCTCGAACATCGCGCCGCCCACCGACGAGTATTCGCCCTCGGTGTTCTCGCGCACGATCATGAAGTCGATATCGCCTGCCTTGCGGTTGGCGAGCGGGCTCGGCACGCCCTCGAACAGGCGCGCCGGGCGCAGGTTGACGTACTGGTCGAATTCGCGACGGAACTTCAGCAGCGAGCCCCACAGCGAGATGTGGTCGGGCACCGTGTCGGGCCAGCCCACCGCGCCGAACAGCAGCGCATCCATGCCGGCGAGCTGGGCCTTCCAGTCGTCGGGCATCATCTGGCCATGCTGCGCGTAATAATCGCAGCTGGCCCAGTCGATATGGGTCGCCTCGAAACGGATGCCGAAGCGGCGCGTGACCGCATCGAGCGCCCGCATCCCTTCGGGCATCACCTCGCGGCCGATGCCGTCGCCGGGAATCACCGCAATCCTGTAGACCTTCTCGCTCATCGCCAGCGCCTCCTCGTTCTCGTGCCTGGGTTGCCCGGCGGCGCCGGGCTTCGAAAGTGCGGACCGATCGGCTCGGTCCTGCATCGCTTCCGAGCATTCTATTGATTCCGCCCGGGATTAGAATCGGAATCCGGTTAAACGACTTTCCACACATCGTGAATAAAGCGCCGAATCTCGACGACCTGCGCGTATTCAGCATCGTCGTGCGGGTGGCCAGCTTCAGCGCGGCGGCCGAGCAGCTCGGCGTCTCGCCGGCCTATGTCAGCAAGCGCGTCGCCCTGCTCGAGGGCCAGCTCGGCACGCGGCTGCTGCATCGCTCGACGCGGCGCGTGGCCGTCACCGATTCCGGCGAGCGCGTGTTGGCCTGGGCCGAGAAGATCCTCGACGACGTCGATCACCTGGTGGAGGACGTCTCCACCACGCGCACGGTGCCGCGCGGCACGCTGCGCATCTCGAGCAGCTTCGGCTTCGGCCGTCACGTGCTCGCGCCGGCGCTGCTCGATTTCAGCGAACGCTTTCCGCAGATCAATGTGCGGCTCGATCTGTTCGACCGGCTGGTGGACGTGGCCGGCGAGGGTTTCGACCTGGACGTGCGGATCGGCGATGAAATCGCCGAGCATCTGATCGCGAAACGGCTCGCGACCAACTATCGTGTGCTGTGTGCCTCTCCCGCGTATCTCGAACGACACGGCGCGCCGCGCCAGATCGCCGACCTCGGTTCGCACCAGTGCCTGGCGATCAAGGAGCGCGATCACCCGTTCGGCGTGTGGCGCCTGACGCAGCGCGGCGAGACGAGTTCGGTGAAGGTCGGCGGCGCGCTCTCGACCAATCACGGCGAGGTGGCCGTGCAATGGGCGCTGGCCGGCAAGGGCATCGTGCTGCGTTCGATCTGGGAAGCCGGGCCGCTGCTCGACAGCGGCGCGCTGAGGCGCGTGCTGCCCGACGTCACGCAGCCGGCCAATGTGTGGGCGGTCTATCCGGCGCGGCTGGCCGCGTCGGCGAAGGTGCGCGTGTGCGTCGACTTCCTGGCGGAGGCGTTCGCGCAATGGCGCGCAGCGGCGTGATCGGCCGCCGTGTCGCGCCAGGATGGTCGATTCGATTGCAATACGGCAGGTGATCCGACAAAACCACGAAACCTCACCGGAGGAGACACATCATGAGCCCCTTGGCCCGGCGCGTCGCGATCGCGCAGATGCAGTTCGTCATCGCGCTCGCGGTGATGTTCGTGGTGTCGTCCGACTCACCACGCTACTGGCAGGGCTGGCTCTACTGGGCCGTGTTCTCGCTCTGCACCTCGGCCACGGCAGCCTGGTTCACGCGGCGCGATCCGGCCTTGATCGAGCGGCGCATGCATGTCGGCGTGCGTGCCGAAACCTCGCCGCTGCAGAAAGCCGTGCTGGCCGTGGCCGGCCTCGGCAGCGCGGCGCTGGTGATCGGCGCCGGCCTGGAATGGCGCTTCACGCAGCCTCGCTTCGACCTGGCGATGGTGCTGGCGGGCAACGCGCTGCTGGTGCTCGGCTTCGCGATCTGCTTCGCGGTGCTGCGCGCGAATACCTTCGCCGCGAGCACGATCACGCTGGCCGAGAACCAGACCGTGATCTCGACCGGGCCCTACGCCTATGTGCGCCATCCCATGTACTCGGCCGCAATGGTGATGTTTTTCGGGAGCCCGCTGGCCTTGCAGTCCTGGAGTGCGCTGGGCTGTGCCGTCGTCCTCACCGCAGCGATCGTGGTGCGCCTGCTCGACGAGGAAAAATACCTGGAAGCCCGTCTGGCGGGCTATTCCGACTACTGTCGCACAGTGCGCCGGCGACTCGTGCCGGGAATATGGTGAGTCGGCTCACCGTTGCGCGCGCACGCAAATCGATGCAAGGCGGTTAAAGGTGAGGGTTTTCGGGAGCAGGGAAAACAGGCTGCGCGCCTGTGTCTTCAGCCTTGCGAATGGCTCGTGTCGTGCGCGTGCTGCAGGCGCTCGCGGCTCTTGCTCAGGTGCACGCGCATCGCGGCGCGCGCGTCGTCGGGTTCCTGTCGCTCGATCGCGCGATAGATCCAGCGGTGCTCGTCGAGCACCTGGCGCAGCACGTCGATCTGGTCGAGCTCGGCCAGCTCGGCGCTGCCCAGGCGCGTGCGCGGGCTGACCGAACGGCCGAGCTGGCTCAGCACGTCGACGAAGTAGCGGTTGCCGCTGGCCTGCGCGATCTGCAGATGGAACTCGATGTCGTGCGCGAGCGTGTCGGTGCTGCCGCGCTGGAGCTCGGCCTCGAAGCGCTCGAGCGCGACCTGCATCAGCCGCAGGTTCTGCTCGGTGCGCCGCTTGGCGGCCAGCGCCGCCGACGCCGCCTCCACATCCATGCGGAATTCGAGCACGGCCATCGCATCGAGCATGTTCGACAGGTCGGCGGTCGGCAACTGCATGGTCGCGTCGTTGTGCGGCGCCAGCACGAAGGTGCCGACGCCATGACGCGTCTCGACGATGCGCGCGGCCTGCAGGCGCGAGATTGCCTCGCGGATCACCGAGCGGCTCACCGAGAGCTGCTTCATCATCGCGACCTCGGTCGGCAGCCGGTCGCCGGGCCGCAGGGCACCGCGACGGATTTCTTCGGACAGGGACGCGACGACCTTCTCGGACAGGCTGCTCATGAGTGCTTGCGGGGCGAGGAAAACGGTTCTGGAAAATTGGGGCGGGTCATGACCTCTTGTCGAGGTCATCCGATGTCCCGAATCCCGGCATCATAGCCGCAAACCTGGAGCGGACAAGCGGTTCGGGACCGATTTGGCGAGAGATATCGGGAAATCACGGAGCGATCACGGGTGTTCGGCGTTCGCCAGATCCCGGTTCGAGGCAGCCGGAAATCATCGGACGACACAATGACTCGTTGTCGGACAAGGGCATCGATTTCCACGTAAAATCTCTGTTGTCTGACGTCCTAGCATGACCAGCTCGCAAGGCTGGTCAAACTCGTGAAAGTCATATGTCTCAGGCTTCGATATTGAATATGGAGGACCCAGGGTAAACGCGGCTAATCGGCAAACAGGTTGTCCGACTACAATGTTGTCAGACAACGTATCACGCAAAATCGTGCAGAGCGATCGACGGGTGCTACGTGAGGCTCGTCCAGGCCGCCCGCGGCCGATACAGGAGACATCGTTGACAGCAGCTCTCGGCACGGCAGCGAACCCGCTCGATTCGGCGGTCGCCAAGGTGATGCGGCATGTGATGCCGTTGTTCCTGGTGATGTTCATCGCGAACTACATCGATCGCGTGAACATCGGTTTCGTCAATTCGCACATGCATGCCGACCTCGGCATCGGCGCGGCGGCCTACGGCTTCGGCAGCGGGCTGTTCTTCGTCGGCTACGCGCTGTTCGAGGTGCCCTCGAACGTGCTGATGCAGAAGTTCGGGGCGCGCGCCTGGCTGACGCGGATCATGGGCACCTGGGGCGTGGTCGCGGCGGCCATGGCCTTCGTCTGGAACGAGCAGTCGTTCTACGTGCTGCGCTTCCTGCTCGGCGTGGCCGAGGCGGGTTTCTTCCCCGGCGTGGTGTTCTACTTCACGCAGTGGCTGCCGCAAGCGTCGCGCGGCAAGGCGGTGGCGATCTTCCTGGGCGGCTCGGCGTTCGCCTCGGTGCTGTCGGGGCCGATCACGGGCAGCCTGCTGTCGATCAGCGGCCTGGGCCTGAAGGGCTGGCAGTGGATGTTCCTGATCGAGGGCGGCTTCTCGATCCTGTTGTGCGGCGTGAGCTGGATGATGCTGAAGTCGCGCATCGACGACGCGCCCTGGCTGAGCAGCGCGGAAAAGCAGGCGCTGCACTCGACCATCGCGGCCGAGCAGGCCGAGCGCGATGCGCGCGGCAATGCGCATGTGCCGACCATGAAGCTGCTGCGCGATCCGCAGATCCTGTTGTTCTGCTTCTTGTATTTCGCGATCCAGCTGACGATCTACGCGGCCACCTTCTGGCTGCCGACCATCATCCGCAAGATCGGCGGGCTGAGCGATTTCCAGGTCGGGCTGCTCAATGCGATTCCCTGGCTGATCGCGATGGTCGCAATGTACGGCTTCGCGATGGCCTCGGCGCGCTGGCGTCATCAGCGTGCCTGGATGGCCACCGCGCTGGTGATCGCGGCCTGCGGGCTGTTCGCGTCGACCACCAGCAACGCGCTGATGTCCTTCGTCGCGATCTGCTTCGCGGCGATCGGCTTCAAGGCGGCTTCGTCGCTGTTCTGGCCGATCCCGCAAGCTTATCTGGATGCGCGGGTCGCGGCGGGCGTGATCGCGCTGATCAACTCGCTCGGCAATCTCGGCGGCTTCTTCGCGCCGGCCGCCTTCGGCTACCTGCAGCAGCACACGGGCTCGATCAAGGGCGGCCTGTATGGCCTGGCGGCGGCCTCGCTGATCGCGGCCGCGGCGGGCTTCCTGGCGCGCAGCCGGCCCGCCGGCACCACGCCCGACGGCGGTACGCTGTCGAGCAGCAACCCGCATTGAAGCACGCGCATCGCGCATGAATGAGGCGGCGGCGCCCACGAGGTGCCGCCGGATTTTGCAAGCTTTCTCCAGCGCCGGATTCGGCGCCTTTTTCAGGTAACGCTCCATGTCCTCGAATTCCATCCAGGCAAACGCCACCCCTGTCGTGACCGAGCTGCGCGTCGTGCCGGTCGCCGGCCGCGACAGCATGCTGATGAACCTGAGCGGCGCGCACGGCCCGTTCTTCACGCGCAACGTCGTGATCCTGCGCGACAGCAGCGGTCACACCGGCGTGGGCGAAGTGCCGGGCGGCGAGGCGATCCGCAAGACCATCGACGATGCGCGCGGGATCGTGGTCGGCCAGTCGATCGGCAACCTGCAGGCGATGCTGAACCGCGTGCGCTCGACCTTCGCCGATCGCGACGCCGGCGGCCGCGGCCTGCAGACCTTCGACCTGCGCACCACCATCCACGCCGTCACGGCGCTGGAGGCGGCGCTGCTCGACCTGCTCGGCCAGCACCTGAACGTGCCGGTGGCGGCCCTGCTCGGCGAAGGCCAGCAGCGCGACGAGGTCGAGATGCTCGGCTACCTGTTCTACATCGGCGACCGCAACAAGACCGACCTGGCCTATGCCAGCGGCGCCGATGGTCGCGACGATTGGGAGCGCCTGCGCACCGAGGAGGCGATGACGCCCGAGGCGGTGGTGCGCCTGGCCGAGGCCGCGCAGGCGCGCTACGGCTTCAACGACTTCAAGCTGAAGGGCGGCGTGCTGTCCGGCGACGAGGAGATCGAGGCCGCCAAGGCGCTGGCCGAGCGCTTCCCGCAAGCGCGCGTGACGCTGGACCCGAACGGCGCCTGGTCGCTCGCCGAGGCGGTGCGCCTGTGCCGCGACATGCACGGCGTGCTGGCCTACGCGGAAGATCCCTGCGGCGCCGAGAACGGTTATTCCGGCCGCGAGGTGATGGCCGAATTCCGCCGCGCCACGGGCCTGCCGACGGCCACCAACATGATCGCCACCGACTGGCGCCAGATGGGCCACGCGATCCAGCTGCAATCGGTCGACATCCCGCTGGCCGATCCGCACTTCTGGACCATGCAGGGCTCGGTGCGCGTCGCGCAGATGTGCAACGACTGGGGCCTGACCTGGGGCTCGCACTCGAACAATCACTTCGATATCTCGCTGGCGATGTTCACGCACGTGGCGGCCGCCGCGCCGGGCAAGATCACCGCGATCGACACGCACTGGATCTGGCAGGACGGCCAGTTCCTGACGCGCGATCCGCTGCAGATCGTCGGCGGCAAGGTGAAGGTGCCGGCCAGGCCGGGCCTGGGCATCGAGGTCGACATGGATGCGCTCGAACGCGCCAACGCGCTGTACGAGCAGCACGGCCTGGGCGCGCGCGACGACGGCGTCGCGATGCAGTACCTGATCCCGAACTGGAAGTTCGACAACAAGCGCCCCTGCCTGGTGCGCTGAACTCGACATCGACACGACATTCAACGCGATCGGCCGGGCCGGCTCGATCGCCTCACGAACCGAACCAAGCAAGCACATGACCACGCCTCAGGAACTCAAGCAGATCATCTCGGAAGGCCTGCTGTCCTTCCCCGTCACCGACTTCGACGCCGAGGGCAACTTCCGCCCGAGCACCTATGTCGAGCGCCTCGAATGGCTCGCC
>NZ_VWWK01000061.1:0-35423 GCF_011753035.1 Burkholderia sp. Ax-1720
CGGCCCGCGTCAGCGTGGGCGCGGCCAGGCTCGCCAGCGCGCTGCCGGCCAGGCCCGTGAGCGAGCGCAGCGCGCGACGGCGCGCGGGCGAGGACGGCGGGAAGGAACGATGCGACATCGATGGCGACCTCGAAGAATGCCGAGCCGGGCGGCAAGGCTGGTCGCCAAGATTAAGGAAGGGCCTGGCCGGCACCAACCATTGAAATCGGCAATGCTTATGAGGCGAGGAATGCGAATGCCGTGATGCAAGAGAACGGAGCGGATCTCGGGCCGCCCTTCCCTCACGAGCGGATCGACCGGATGAACCCCGCCGCCAGCACGCAATAAAAACCCCCGCAGAACAAGCCGAAGGCCTTGCGCGTGCGCGCGAACAAGGGCCCGGCCGCGCGCGCCGAAAACGCCAGCGCGTAGCCGGCGAAGATCGCCGCGCCCAGCAGCGCGCAGCAGGCAACCAGCACGAAGCTGGTCCAGGCCGGCGCGTGCGGCGACAGCCCCAGCGAGGTGACGGTCAGCCAGGTCAGGATCGCCTTGGGATTGGTCAGGTGGATGCCGAGCCCCTGCAAGTAGAAGCGCATCAGGCGATCGCGGCGCGCCGGCGCGGCCGCGGCGAGCGGATCCTGCCTGGAATATGCGCCGCGCACCGCCTTGTAGGCGAGCCACAGCAGGTAGACCGCGCCCAGCACCTTCAACGCGATCAGGCATTGCCGGTACGACATCAGCAGCGCCGACATGCCGGCCGCCGCCGTCACGCCCCAGCACAGCGAGCCGCTGATCACGCCGGCCGCCATCGCGAAGCCGGGCTTGCGGCCGTAATGCAGCGAGGTATTGGCGATCGACAGGTTGGCGGGGCCCGGCGACACCGTGCCGACCAGGTAGACGGCGAACGCGACGCCGAGATTCGAGAGCACTTCGACGGACATGGTGACGATCCTGGGTCCTGGGGGCACGTTGCCGGAATGGGAGGGGCCAAGCGGGCGGGCAGCCCGTGCGCGGACGATTATCGCGCAGCCGGCAGGCAGCAACAGGGACGGTTCGATCGCGCCGGGCAGGCACTGTCATGCCGTTTCGGGCTGACACTTCGGCGTCGTGCCGGCGCAAGCGCGCACAAAGGAAACCGGGATCGGATCGGAACGGCGCGGCGCGGCGGGGCGCGGACCGACAAGCGCGGCGAACGAATCACGCCGGCTTCAAGCCGATTCCATCGGCAATACGAATTCCGATTAAAAATCGAAATGCAGTATTGCGAAAATTGGTGGCGCGCGCATAAAAAAGAGCGGCCGAAGCCGCTCAAGCGTGGACTCGTCTGTCTACCCACCAGAGTAAGGACGAGTGGACGCACACTATCATCTTTCCCAGCCGCCTATTGAACCGATTTGGTTAATTAATCATTGCAGGAACAAAATCAATCCTGGCGCAGGTCCTTCCTGCTCAATCCTTGGGCAGGATTGTTTCCGATTCCACGCGAAGCATGGCGACCCAAACGATCTCCATCGCTCAATTAATACAAAATCGAGAATAATTCAAATAAGTTAACAAATCTTTCACCGTAATCGGCTTGTATTGTTTTCGATACAAGACTGAATTTCGTTTTTGCCAATTAAATCTGTCTGGTTAGTCTCACGTCACTCCAAAACCACCACACGCAACAGCATCCACTACAGGAGATTGACCGACATGAAACGCACCGCATTGACGATGGTGTCGCTCGCCTCGCTGGCGGCGATGGGCTCGGCCCACGCGCAATCGAGCGTGACGCTGTACGGCCTGATCGACACGTCGCTCACCTATATCAATCACGCGGACGGCGCCAAGAACTCCTGGCTGCTCGGCAACAGCAGCGCCGGCAACCTGGCCGGTTCGCGCTGGGGCATCAAGGGTAGCGAGGATCTCGGCAGCGGCCTGAAGGCGATCTTCCAGTTGGAGAACGGCTTCAACCCGAGCACCGGCGGCCTCGGCCAGGGCGGCCGCGAGTTCGGCCGCCAGGCCTTCGTGGGCCTCGCCAGCGACCGCCTCGGCACGCTCACGCTGGGCCGCCAGTACGATCCGCTGATCGACCTGGTGCAGCCGATCACGGCCGACAACTACTTCGGCAGCGCCTTCGCGACGGCCGGCGACGTCGACAACTACGACAACAGCTTCCGCGTCGACAACGCGGTCAAGTACACCTCGCCGCTGTTCGCCGGCGTGCAGTTCGAGGCGATGTACTCGCTCGGCGGCGTGGCGGGCTCGACCGGCTCGAAGCAGTCGTACGCGGCCGCGCTGTCGTACAACGGCGGCCCGCTCAGCGTCGCCGGCGGCTACTACTACGCCACCAACACCGCCGCCGACCTCGGCCCGCGCTCGACCTGGTCGAGCACCTCGGACGGCACCTTCGACGGCCCGATCAACCTCGGCTACCAGACCGCGCACTCGATCGGCATCGCCCGCATCGCCGGCCAGTATGTGTGGGGCGCCTTCACCTTCGGCGGCGGCTACAGCAACGCGCAATATCGTCGCGACGGCTCCTCGCTGTTCGGCCAGAACGAGCGCTACAACACCGGCCAGGGCTTCCTGAACTACCAGGCCACCGCGGCCCTGCTGCTGGGCGTCGGCTACAGCTACACCAAGGCGACCGGCGACACCTCGGCCACCTACCACCAGGCCTCGCTGGGCGCCGACTACACGCTGTCCAAGCGCACCGACATCTACATGACGGCCGCCTACCAGCACGCCAGCGGCACCACGCGCGACAGCGTGACGGGCAACGTGGTCGCGGCCCAGGCATCGATCGGCTCGTACGGCTACGCCGGCACGAACTCGCAGACGATGGTCAACCTCGGCCTGCGTCACCGCTTCTAAGCCGTCCCCGCCAAGGCGGTTCTCCCGAACCGCTGCGCGCACAGTGCAAAGGCCGCCCTCGGGCGGCCTTTGTTCATTGCGGCGACGTGCTTCCTCGCTCAGATCCCGCCGTCGAGGATGCGCCGGTAGAACGCGTGCTCGGCCTCGAGCGAATGCGCCTGGTTCACCGCGCGCCGAAAACCGTGGCGCTCGTCGGCATAGTAGTGCACCTCGTTCGGCACGCCGTTCGCGTCGAGCGCCTCGGCCATGCTGCGCGTCTGGTCGGGCGTGACCACCGCGTCGAGCTCGCCCTGGAAGAACACCACCGGCGCGCGGATCTGGTCGGCATGGACCAGCGGCGTGCGCGCCAGGTAGCGCTCGCGATCGGCCACCGGATCGCCGATCAGCCAGCGCAGGTAGCGCGCCTCGAACTTGTGCGTATGCGCGTCGAGCTGCAGGGGATCGCTCACGCCATACAGGCTCGCGCCGCCGCGGAACACGTCGCGGAACGCCAGCGCGCAGAGCGCCGTGTAGCCGCCCGCGCTGCCGCCGCGGATGAAGGCGCGCCGCGCGTCCACCAGGCCCTGCGCCGCCAGGTGCTCGACCAGCGCGCAGGCATCGTCGACGTCGGCCACGCCCCAGGTCAGGTGCAGCGCCTGGCGGAACGCGCGGCCGTAGCCGCTGCTGCCGCGGTAGTTGAGCAGCGCGATCGCGAAGCCGCGCTGCACCCAGTATTCGAAGCGCGGGCTGAACACGGGATGGCTGACCGAGGTCGGGCCGCCATGCACGAACACCACCACCGGCGGCGGCTCGGCGGACGCGCCGTCGCTCGCCGCCTGCTCCGCGGCGGGCAGGTAGAGGTAGCCATGGGCGTCGCGATCGCCGCTGCGAAAGCGCAGCGGCAGCGGCTGCGTGATCCGCTCGACCGGCACCAGCGGCGCGACCTCGCGCAATACCTCGACACGATGATCGCGCCGGTCGATCGCGAGGATCGCGGCCGGGCATTCGGGCGAGGCGGCGAGGCAGTAGCAATGCGTCTCGTCGGCGGCCAGTTGCTGGAACAGGCTGTATTCCGGCGCGATCCGCGTCAGCGTGCCGTCGGCCGCGCGCAGGCCCAGCCGGCCCCAGCCCTCGTCGAACCAGGTCGCGAACAGTTCGCCGCCCGCCAGCGGCAGCCAGCTCGACGCGCCGAGCTGCCAGGGCGCGCCCGCGTGATCGCCGGCCTCGGCCGGCAGCGCCACCAGGCGCTCGCCCTCCAGCCGCCACGGCTGCCAGAAGCCCGCGCGATCGCTCAGGCACACCAGCCGGCCCTCGGCGTCGAAGCCGGGCTGCTGCAGGGCTTCGTCGTCGCCCTCGCCCGCGAGGGTCCGTTCGTCGAGCATGCCGCCCTCGGCCGCGTAGCGCCGCAGCTTGAGGCGCGTGGCGGTCCATGGTTGATGCGGATGCTGCCACTCGATCCAGGCCAGTTGCCGGCCGTCGGCGCTCAGCACCGGCGCGGCGTAGAAATCGGCGCCCTCGGCCAGCAACTCGCGCGAGCCGTCGTGCAGGCCGATCGAGACCAACCGATGCGTGTCGCCCTCCTCCTCGACGGCCAGGATCCGCCCGCGCGCGTGACGCAGCGCGCCGTAGCGCAAGCCTTCCGCCGTGAGCGGCTCGGGCGCGGCCAGGCTGCCGGGCGCGAAGCGGTAGATGCGCTGGTCGCGCTCGTTGACGAACACCACCTGCTCGCCGGCCAGGCAGAACGCGCCGCCGCCGTATTCGTAGACGCGGCCGCGCGCGCTGAAGCCGTCGGGGCTGACGGCCTCGATCACGCCGTCGCGCGCGCGCCAGATCCGGCACATCGCGTCGGCCGGGTCGTACTCGGTCCAGAACACGCCGGCCGGGCCGGCCTGCAGTTCGACGAAGTCGCGGCCGGCGGCCACGGCCTCGTCGGCGGTGAGGCGCGCCCGCGGCGCGTCATGGCTTGAGTCGGCGGGATTCCTTGACATTGCGGAAGATCAGCGGATGGGAGGTGGTCGGCCGGGGCTGCACGGCTTCGTCGCGCGCGCGCAGGATCACCGGGTGATAAGGCGACTTGCCGCAAACCGGGTCCGCGTTCGCGGCATCGCCGGTCAGCATGTAGGCCTGGCAGCGGCAGCCGCCGAAATCCTTCTGCTTCTCGTCGCAGGAGCGGCAGGGCTCGGGCATCCAGTCCTCGCCGCGGAAGCGGTTGAAGCCGAACGAGTCGTACCAGATGTGGCGCAGGTCGTGCTCGCGCACGTTCGGGAACGCGATCGGCAACTGCCGCGCGCCGTGGCAGGGCAGCGCCGTGCCGTCGGGCGTGACGGTCAGGAAGATGCTGCCCCAGCCGCTCATGCAGGCCTTGGGCCGTTCCTCGTAGTAGTCGGGCGTGACGAAGATCAGCTTGCAGGGATGGTTTTGCGCGGCCAGCTTCTCGCGGTAGTCGTTGGTGATGCGCTCGGCCCGCGCGAGCTGCTCGCGGGTGGGCAGCAGCGCCTCGCGGTTCAGGTAGGCCCAGCCGTAGAACTGGCAGGTCGCCAGCTCGACGAAATCCGCCTCGAGCGCGATGCACAGCTCGATGATGCGGTCGATGTGATCGATGTTGTAGCGGTGCGTGACGAAGTTCAGCACCATCGGATAACCATGCGCCTTCACCGCGCGCGCCATCGCCAGCTTGTGCGCGAAGGCCTTGTCCGAGCCCGCCAGCATGTTGTTGACCTGCTCGTCGCTGGACTGGAAGCTGATCTGGATGTGGTCGAGCCCGGCGCGCTCGAAGGCGTCGAGCTTGGCTTCGTCCAGGCCGATTCCGGAGGTGATCAGGTTGGTGTAGTAGCCGAGCCGGCGCGCCTCGGCGATCAGCTCGGGCAGGTCCGGGCGCACCAGCGGTTCGCCGCCCGAGAAGCCGATCTGCGCGGCGCCCATCGCGCGCGCCTCGCCCATCACGCGCACCCAGTCGGCGGTGCCCAGTTCCTCGCCCTGCCGCGCGAAGTCGAGCGGGTTGGAGCAATACGGGCACTGCAGCGGGCAGCGATAGGTCACTTCCGCGAGCAGCCACAGCGGCAGCCCGACGGGCGCGGCCGGGGCCGGCGATGCCGCCGGGCTGGCCTGCGTGCCGGCCGCCACGGCCGCCGCGCTGTCGATGACCTCGTTCATCAGGCCAGCTCGATCCAGTGCTTGTCGAGCGCGACCAGCATGAACTGCTCGACGTCCTCGCCGAGCTCGGGCACGCCCGGGAACTGCGCGTCGAGTTCGGCGACGATGGCCGCCACGCTGCGCTGGCCGTCGATCAGCGCGCCGATCGCGGCCGCGCTTTCATTCAGCTTGATCATGCCTTCGGGATAGAGCAGCACGTGCGCGTCCTGCGCCGGCTCGAACTGGAAGCGATAACCGCGGCGCCAGGCCGGCGTGCGTTGTCGGTCGAAACTCATAGCGCGATTCCCTTGTGCCAGACGCGATCGGCGGTGACGGTGTGATAGGGCGGACGATTCAACTCGTAGGCCATCGACATGGCATCGAGCATGGTCCACAGGATGTCGAGCTTGAACTGCAGGATCTCCAGCATACGCTGCTGCGATTCGAACGTCGTGTAGTGCTGGAGCGTGATCTGCAGGCCGTGCTCGACGTCGCGGCGGGCCTGGCCCAGCCGCGAGCGGAAGTATTCGTAGCCGCCCGGGTCGATCCAGGGATAGTGGCGCGGCCAGGTATCGAGCCGCGATTGATGGATCTGCGGCGCGAACAGCTCGGTCAGCGAGCTGCTGGCCGCTTCCTGCCAGCTCGCGCGGCGCGCGAAGTTGACATAGGCGTCGACAGCAAAACGCACGCCCGGCAGCACCAGCTCCTGCGAGCGCAGTTGCTCGGGATCGAGCCCGACGGCCTGCCCCAGGCGCAGCCAGGCCTCGATGCCGCCGTCCTCGCCGGGCGCGCCGTCGTGGTCGAGCAGGCGCTGGATCCACTGGCGGCGCACTTCGCGATCGGGACAGTTGGCGAGGATCGCCGCGTCCTTCATCGGGATGTTGACCTGGTAGTAGAAGCGGTTGGCCACCCAGCCCTGGATCTGCTCGCGCGTGGCGCGGCCTTCGTACATCGCGACGTGATACGGGTGATGGATATGGTAGTAGGCGCCTTTGGCGCGCAATGCCTGCTCGAACTGCTCGGGACTCAGGGCGGTCTGGCTCATGATGGCTTGCATTCCGGTTTCGATACGGGCGGGCCCGCGGGAGTGGCGCAGCAAAACGCGGCGCGGCGGCGGGCGGCAAACCCGCGCCGCGCGCCGCCGCGACGGCATCAGAGATCGATGCGCATGCCGTCGAACGCGACCTCGACCTGCCGGCGCGCGAGTTCCGCGCGCTCGGGCGAGCGCTCGTCGAGGATCGGGTTGGTGTTGTTGATATGGGTGAGGATCTTGCGCTGCGCGGGGAAGCGCTCGAGCACCTCGAGCATGCCGCCGGGGCCGCTTTGCGCCAGATGGCCCATCTGGCGGCCGGTGCGCGTGCCCACGCCGCGCCGCTGCATCTCGTCGTCGTGCCAGAGCGTGCCGTCCACCAGCAGGCAGTCGGCCTGCGCCATGCGCGCGGCCAGCGCCTCGTCGACGGCGCCCAGGCCCGGCGCGTAGAACAGCTTGCCGCCGCTGCGCGCGTCCTCGATCACCAGCCCGATGTTGTCGCCGGGATGCGGATCGTGACGATGCGGCGAATACGGCGGCGCCGCGCTTTGCAGCACGAAGGGCGTGAAGCGCAGGTTCGGGCAGGCGGCGATCGTGAAGGCGCGCTCCGGCTCGACCGGGTTCCAGCGCAGCCCGCCGTTCCAGTGCGAGAGCATGGTGAACAGCGGAAAGCCGGTGCTGAGGTCCTCGTGGACCATGTCGGTGCACCAGACGTCGAGCGGGCAGCCCTCGCGCAGGCTCAGCAGGCCCGTGGTGTGATCGATCTGGCTGTCCATCAGCACGATCGCGGCGATGCCGGTGTCGCGCAGCGCGCGGCCCGGCTGGAACGGCGCGAACTGCTGGAGCTGGGCGCGGATGTCGGGCGAGGCGTTGCAGAGCACCCAGGAGACGCCGTCGTCGGAGATCGCGATCGACGATTGGGTGCGCGCCTGGGCCTCGACGCTGCCGTCACGGAAGCCGGCGCAGTTCGCGCAGTTGCAGTTCCATTGCGGAAAGCCGCCGCCGGCCGCGGAGCCGAGGATCTGTATGTGCATGCCTGAATTCGGTGAGGAGCCGGCCGCCGCGAGCGGGCGACGGCCGGCCACAAGAAAAATAGCCCCGGCGAACCGAGGCTAGATATGGCCTTGGGAGGGGCTTCGAATCAACGATTCGAGATGTACATCGTGATTTCGAAACCGAGGCGCAGGTCGGTGTAGGCAGGCTTGATCCACTTGGACATGGCAGATTCTCCATTCGGGCGATACGGGCAGCCCGGCGCGAGGCCGGGCACGGGAAGACCGAGGAACAAAAAAACGCGCTCGCGGCGAACACCGCGCGGTCGCGTTTTTATCCCGGAAAGGTCCGAGGACAATCCTACCACTTTGTACGGTCTGACGAATTCCGGCGCCCGGCGCGCGATCCGGCCCCGCTGTCGGCCCCGCTGTCACCCTTGCCGCGCGCGGCTCCGGCTCGCCGCGGCGAACCGGAGCCCATCACGTCCGGGACGACGCCGGCAGCGAGGCGGGCGCCGGTCGGATAGACCGTTAGTTGCACATCGATACCGAAACCATGCCGATCACTCAAGCCGCCGGCACGAGATCCCCGTCGCCCATCGTCAGGATGATCTTGCCGACGTTGGCCGAGCTTTCCATCCGGCGATGCGCGTCGGCCGCGCGCGCCAGCGGGAAGGTGCTGTCGACCACCGGCTCCAGGCTCGCGCCGCCCGAGAAACGTTCGAGCCAGTGCTCGCGGAAGCGCCGCACCATCGCATGCTTCTCGGCCTGCGGCCGCGATTTCATCACCGTGCCGAGGATCTGCAGATGGCGGTACAGGATCCGCTCCAGCTCGACGCCGACCTTGCCGCCGCCGCCGAGGATGCCGACCTGCACCAGCCGGCCGCCATGGGCGAGCGCGCCGAGGTTGCGCTCGAAATACGGCGCGCCGATGAAGTCGATCACCACGTCGACGCCGCGCCCCTCGGTGGCCCGCGCGATCACTTCGCCGAAATCCTCGGCGCGGTAGTCGATCGCGTGATCGGCGCCGAGCTGCACCACGCGTTCGAGCTTCGGCGCGTCGGCCGTCGCGAAGATCCTCGCGCCGCTCGCGTAGGCCAGTTGCACGGCCGCCGAGCCCACGCCGCCCGCCGCCGCGTGGATCAGCACCGAATCGCCGCGCTGCAGCCGGCCCAGGTGGATCAGCGCCTCGTGCGCGGTGACGAACACCTCGGGGATCGCGGCCGCGTGCACGTCGTCGAGCGCGGCCGGCACCGGCATCGCCATCCGGTAGTCGATGCGCGCGATCTCGGCGTAGGCGCCGCCGCCCACCACGCCCATCACGCGATCGCCGACGCGATAGCCGCTCGTTTGCTCGCCGATGGCGATCACCTCGCCGGCGATCTCCAGCCCCATCAGCGTCGAATCGCCGAAGTCGGGCCGGCCGTAGCCGCCGCGCCGATGGGTGAGATCGGCGCGGTTGACGCCGGCCGCGCGCACGCGCACCAGCAGGTCGGTCGCGCGCAGCTCGGGCGCCGGCACCTCGTCGAGTTGCAGCACCTCGGCGTCGCCGAATTCCTTGAAGACAATCGCTTTCATGATCGGGTTTCCCGGTTCGATGGTTGAAGGGTTTCGCGGGCCGCTCAGGCCTGGCTGATGAACTTGCGGGTCAGGTAGGGCTCGATGCCCTCGGCGCCGCCTTCCGAGCCGTGCCCGCTTTCCTTGAGCCCGCCGAACGGCAGCTCGGTCGCGACGATCCGGTACTGGTTGATGCCGATCATGCCGGCCTCCAGCCCGTCGCCGACATCGAGCGCGGTGCGCGCGCTGGCGGTGAATGCATAGGCGGACAAGCCGTAAGGCAGGCGGTTGGCCTCGGCCAGGCCGTCTTCCAGCGTGTCGAAGGGCATCAGCACCGCGATCGGGCCGAACGGCTCCTCGTGCATCACGCGCGCCTCGGGCGGCACGTCGGCCAGCACGGTCGGCTCGAAGAAGAAACCCTCGCCCTCGATGCGGCGGCCGCCCGCCAGCAGCGTGGCGCCGCGTTCCAGCGCGTCGGCCACCAGCGCCTCGATCTTGGCGAGCTGCCGCGCATTGGCCAGCGGCCCGACCTGGGTGCCGGGCGCGAGGCCGTCGCCCACCTTCAGCGCGCGCGCCGCCTGCGCGAAGCGCTCGGCGAACGCGGCATACGCGCCGCGCTGGACCAGGAAGCGTGTCGACGAAATGCAGACCTGGCCGGTGCCGCGAAAGCGGTTCGCGGCGCCCTCCACGGCCGCGCGCTCGACATCGGCGTCGTCGAACACCAGCACCGGGCCATGGCCGCCCAGCTCCAGCGTGATCGGCTTGACGCCCTCGGCCGCGCGCGCCGACAGCAGGCGCCCGATCGGCCCCGAGCCGGTGAAGGTCACCTTGCGGATCACGGGCGAGGCGATCAGCCGGCGCGACACCTCGTCGGGCACGCCGAACACCACCTGCAGCACGCCCTTGGGCAGGCCCGCGTCGTCCAGCGCGCGCGCCAGGGCCAGCGCAGTGGCGGGGCTTTCCTCGCCGGGCTTGAGGATCACGCTGCAGCCCGCGGCCAGCGCCGCCGACAGCTTGCGCGAGGGGGTAATCGCCGGGAAGTTCCAGGGCGTGAAGGCGGCCACCGGCCCGATCGGCTGGCGCTTGACGAGCTGCTGTACGCCGGGACGGTTGGACGGCACCACGCGGCCGTCGATGCGGCGCGCCTCCTCGGCGAACCACTCGAAATATTCGGCCGCGCGCAGCACCTCGTCGCGCGCCTCGGCCAGCGGCTTGCCCTCCTCCAGCGTGAGCAGGGTCGAGATCCGTTCGGCGCGCTCGCGGATCAATTCGGCCGCGCGCTTGAGCACGCGCGCCCGCTCGGCCGGCACCGCGCGGCGCCAGGCCGCGAAGGCCGCCTCGGTCGCGGCGAGGGCGCGATCCAGATCGGCCGCGCTGGCCAGCGGCACGCGGCCGATCTCGCCGCCGTCGGCGGGGTTGATCACGGCCGCGGTATCGCGGCCCTCGGCCGACAGCCACTGGCCGTCGATGAACAGGTGCAGCGGTTCGTAGGCGGGATGCGTCATCACAGGCTCCATTCAGTTGTCCGGATCGATTCGTCTGGCGATCGATCGGCGCGCGGTTCGCGAAAACGTCGTCGGTCCGGTGCCGCCGTCACGCGGCGGCGCCGAACCATGGAGCCAAGTCTAGGGAGGCCGGCCGCCGCGGGTTAGCCGTTCGAAAGGGAAACAGTCTTGTCTGGCACAGCAGAATAAAGCGGGGCAAACGGCTTGCCGGAACCCCGAGCCGAATCCATCATGCTGGCTCGCGGACCGGCCCCGTGCCCGGCGGCCGGCTCCGCGTGTTCCTCAACCGCAAGCGGGAGCGTCGATGGACAAGTTCCACAACATGTCGGTATTCGCCAAGGTGGTCGAGATGGGCAGCTTCACCGCCGTGGCGAACCATCTCGACACCACGGTCGGCAACATCTCGCGCGCCGTCTCGACGCTGGAGGAGGCGCTGGACACGCGCCTGCTGCATCGCTCGACGCGGCGCCTGACCATCACCGACGCCGGCCGGCGCTTCTACGAACGCAGCGCGGCGATCCTCGCCGATCTCGAACATGCCGAGGCCGAGGCGCGCGACGCGCTGCTGGAGCCGCGCGGCCTGCTGCGCGTGCATTGCGTGCCGGGGCTGGGGCGCGAGCTGGTGACGCGCGCGGTGCTGGCCTATCGCGAGGCCTTCCCGCAGGTCACCGTCGACCTGCGGCTGTCGCAGCGCATGCCGAACCTGCTCGAGGACCAGCTCGACATCTCGATCGTGATCGCCCGCGCCCTGCCCGATTCGGCCTACGTGAGCCAGCGGATCGGCACCAGCCACTGCGTGCTGGCCGCCTCGCCCGCCTACCTGGCCGCGCATCCGGCGCCCGAGCGGCCCGAGGACCTGGTCGACCATCGCTGCGTGCTGCTCGGCACGGTCGACTACGCGCCCGACGTCTGGCAGCTGGAGGGCGCGGGCGGCGAGACCGTGTTCCGCCCCACCGGCCCGCACTTCAGCGTCAACGACATGGAGGCGATGGGCACCGCGCTGGAGGCCGGCGCGGGGATCGGCCTGCTGGCCGGCTACGCGGCGCTCGACGCGCTGCGCGCGGGCCGCCTGCAGCGCGTGCTGCCCGGTTATCACACCTGGCGGCGCAATGTGTTCGTGATGTATTCGTCGCGACAGTTCGTCGACGCGCGCATCAAGCGCTTCGTCGAGTTCGTGCGGCAGCATGTGGGCGAGCCGCTGGAAGCCTGCGCGCAAGAGCTCGGCATCGCGTCGGCGGCCTGAGCGACGAACCGGCCCGCGCGCGGCATGCGCTAAGATCGTCCGCTCCCGCCTCTCACCGCCGCGAGCCCGCATGAGCATCGAACTGACCAAGGAAGACCGCGCCCAGGCGATCGCCTCCCTCCAGCGCTATTTCGAGCAGAACATGGAGGAGCCGATCGGCAACGTCACGGCCGGCGCGCTGCTGGCCTTCTTCCTGGACGAGGTCGGCCCGGCGATCTACAACCGCGCCGTGGCTGACGCGCAGGAGCACATGCAGCGGCGCGTCTCCGAACTCGACTTCGAGGTGCACGAGGACGAGTTCCCTTATTGGTCGAAGCAGGCCTCGAAGGGCAAGCCGCGCAAGTAAGCCGCGCGGCGCGACGCCCCCAAGCCCCCAAAGCCCTCGCTGCCGCGTGCCGCGCTAGCCAGCCGGCAGCGGCACCGGTCCCTCGCAGGCATCGAGCGCCTCGCAGAGCGCGTCGTACACGATCCGCACCCGCGGCGGCACCGGCAGGCGCCGCGTGCGGTAGACGTAGATCGTCGAGGGCGCGGGCCGCAAGTCTTCCAGCAGCGGCACCAGCCGGCCCTCGCGCAGATGCGGCAAGGCCAGGTGGCCCGGCAGTTGCCCGATGCCGATGCCGCTCAGCACCGCCTCGCATTCGGCCTCGGGATCGTCGGTGGTCAGCACCGCGCGCGCGGGCATCGCGTGCTGGCCGTCGGCGAACATCCAGGGCCAGGGGCGACCCGAATTGCGGTCGATCATCAGCACGGCCGGCGCCGCCAGCAGGCTCGGCCGATCGTGCGGCCGGCAGCGTTCGACGAGGCCCGGCGCGGCGGCGAAGTGCAGCGAGGCGCTCGACACCGCCCGCGCCACCAGGCCGCTGTCGCGCATCGGCCCGATCCGCACGCCCACGTCGATCTGCTCGTCGACCACGTCGGCGACCACCTCCGAAAGCCGCACGTCGATCGCCAGCCCCGCATGCGCCGCGAGCAGCGGCGCCAGCGCGCGCACCACCCAGCGCCGGCCCAGCACGCCGGGCGCCGCGATCCGCACCACGCCCTCGATCGCCTCGGGCTCGCCGGCCTCGCGCGTCTCGAAGATCCGGTCGATGCCGGCGATCGCCTGCGCCGCTTGCTCGGCGAGGCTCGCGCCGAACGCGCTCAGGCGCACGCCGCGCGTGCTGCGATGGAACAGCGGCTCGCCCAGCTCGGCCTCGAGCTGCCCGATCACGCGCGTGATCACCTGCGGCGAGACGCCGAGGCGCGTGGCGGCCTCGCGGAAGTTCAGCGCGCTGGCCGCCACGCGAAACACGCGCAGCGCTTCGAGCCGATTCATTGCCTGCTCCCTGGAAGGATCGCGGCGACGGCGGCATGCCGTTCCGTCGACCGGAATTGAGAAATCGTGTTCGCTTCATTTACGTCCGGGCCGGCCGGCGCGCAAAGTGCGGGCCATCGAACGCGCGTCTCGATCGACGGCGGCCCGGCCACGGACCGCCCGCCCATCAACGGCGCCTCGCCAGCTCGCGAGGCGCCAGCACAGGACACACCATGCGAAACATTCTGATGATTCTATCGGCCGCCACGGCCTGGACACAAAAGGACGGCAGCCAGCGCCCGACCGGCTTCTGGGCCGAGGAATTCGTCGCGCCGCACCAGGCGCTGACGGCGGCCGGCTGCGCGATCACGGTCGCCACGCCGGGCGGCAAGCCGGCCGTGGTCGATGCGCTGAGCCTGTCGATCGAGGTCAATCACGGCGATGCGGCCAGGGTCGCCGCGCTCGCGGCCTATCTCGACACGCAGGCCGACACGCTGCACGCGCCGCGCCGGCTGGCGCAGATCGAGCTGGGCGGCTTCGACGCGGTGTTCGTGCCGGGCGGCCACGGGCCGATGCAGGACCTGGCCGTCGACGCCGACGCGGGCCGCCTGCTGGCCGCCGCGATCGCCGATCCCGGCAAGCTGGTGGCTGCGGTCTGCCATGGCCAGGCCGCCCTGCTCGCGGCCGGCGACGCCGCCGCCTGGGCGTTCCGCGGCCGCCGGCTGACCGGCTTCTCGAACGCCGAGGAAACCCAGACGGGGCTCGCCGCGAACGCGCCGTGGCTGCTGGAGGACCGGCTGCGCGCGGCCGGCGCCGTGTTCGAGGCCGGTGCGCCGTGGAGCGAATTCGTGGTGGTGGAGGGAAATCTCGTCACCGGGCAGAACCCGGCCTCGGCGGGCGCCGCGGCACGCGCCGTGCTGGCCTGGCTGGACGAGCGCGACGCGGGTTAAGCGGCCCGCGCAATGACGTGAAGCGCCTGGCCGCAGGCGCCGTGGAGCCGGCGCGCGCAACGGCGGCCGCTCGCTAGGCGCCCACCTCGGCGAGCAGCCACTCGCGGAACGCCACCACCGGCGCTTCGTTCTCGCGCCCCTTGCGATGCACGAGGTAGTAGGCCAGCTCGCAGGTCTGCACGGTATCGAACGGTTTCACCAGCCGCCCCTCGGCCAGGTCGCGCTCGACCAGCGAGGTCCGGCCGAGCGCCACGCCGTTGCCCGAGATCGCGGCCTGGTAGGCCGACGAGGAATCGTTGAGCTGCAGGCCGCGATCGCAGTCGACCTGGTTCGCGTAGCCGGCCTTGCGCAGCCACGAGCGCCAGGTCGGGAACACGCCGAAGTCGCTCATCGAGGTGTCGTGGATCAGCCGGTGATGGCGCAGCTCGGCGGGGCTGGTCAGCGCATGCTCGCCTTCGAGCAGCGCAGGGCTGCAGACCGGGAAGAAATCGTCGCGCAACAGGTAGGTGGACGCCAGGTCGGGCCAGTTGCCGGCGCCATAGCGGATCGCCACGTCGACGCGTTCGGCGGTCAGATCGACCAGGTGCCGGCTCATGTCGATACGCAGGTCGTAATAGGGATGCTGGACCTGGAACGACTCGACCCGCCAAAGCAGCCAGCAATCGGCGAAGGCCGGCGGCACCGTCACGGTGAACACGATCCGCGACTTGCTCGCGCGCAGCCGCTCGACCGCCGTGGACAGCAGGTCGAAGCCGCCCTGCAGTTCGGGCAGCGCCGCGCGCGCGGCATCGGTCAGCGTCAGCCGCGACGGGCCTGACGAGGCGCGATGGAACAGCTCCACGTCGAGATAGCTCTCCAGCCCGCGAATCAACTGCCCGACCGCGGCCGGCGTCACGTTCAGCTCGGCCGCCGCGGCCGGGTAGCTCAGGTGCCGAGCCACCGCCTCGAAGGCGCGCAGGGCATTCAGGTTGTTCGGGGCTCGCATGATCCGCTCGTGACCGGGTACCGATGGTGCGATGGATTCTCGCAGCGGCTTCCGGGCCGGTCAATCAGCGCGCAAATACGACAAGACGCGGCACGCCGATCGCTCGACGTGCCGCATCCCGCTTCATTGCTTCGTCATCGCCTCACGCGTTCAACGGCGCGGCACGTTGCGGTCGAGGAAGTGGTGGATCACCGGCGCGATGTCGGCGATGTTGGTTTCCAGCGCGAAGTGGCCGGTATCGTAGAAATGCACCTCGGCCTTCGGCAGGTCGCGCTTGAAGGCTTCCGCGCCCGGCGGCAGGAAGAACGGATCGTTCTTGCCCCACACGGCCAGCACCGGCGGCTGGTACTTGCGGAAATAGGCCTGGAATTCCGGGTAGCGCGCCACGTTGCTCGCGTAGTCGCCGAACAGGTCGAGCTGGATCTCGTCGTTGCCGGGGCGCGCAACGAAGGCGGCGTCCAGCGTGTAAGCCTCGGGCGCGACCTGGTCCGGGTCCTTCACGCCATGCGTGTATTGCCACTTGATCGCCTCGGGCTTGAGGAACGCGCGCAGCGCATCGCGGTTTTCCTGGGTGGGATCCTTCCAGTACTTCTGGATCGGGTTCCAGCCGTCGCTCAGGCCCTCGACATAGGCATTGCCGTTCTGCGTGACGATCGCCGTCACGCGCTCCGGATGCGCCACCGCCAGGCGCCAGCCCACCGGCGCGCCGTAGTCGAACACCTGCAGCGCGTACTTGTCGAGATGCAGGGTTTCGGTGAAGTGGTCGATGGTTTGCGCGAGATGATCGAAGGTGTAGGCGTAATGCGCGCGATCGGGGCTCTGCGTGAAGCCGAAGCCCGGCAGGTCCGGCGCGATCACGTGATAGCGGTCGGCCAGGCGCGGGATCAGCTCGCGATACATGAAGGACGAGGTCGGGAAGCCATGCAGCAGCAGGATGGTGGGCGCCGACGGGTTGCCGGCCTCGCGGTAGAACACCTTCACGTCGTCGACCTGCACGTAGTGGTGGCTCACCACCGGCGCGGCCGCCGCGCTCGCCGCCGCCGCCGTCGTCGTCGCGGCCTGCGCCGCCGCGCCGCCCGCCAGCCCTTCCACCACGCCGAACGTCATCAGCGCACCCATCAATACCTGCTTGATCTTCATGGCAAAACCTCCGTTGGTCGAAAGATCCGTGTGCCGGCCGGCGGGTGCCCTCGCACCCCACGTAACCGTCAACATCGTTTTTAAAGGTTACGTAGCGCACGAGTAACCTGTCAACAGATTTTTTATGAGTTACAATCCGTCCATCGACTTTCCGGGAGTTCAGGATGAGCACCGCAAGCCCGGCCGGCGGCTCGACGGCCCTGTTCATAGGCGACGATCTCGCCCTCGATTTCATCAACACACGCTACGGCGTCGGCGAGGCGCGCACCGACGTGCTGGCCAGCGACGCCAGCGTGATCGACTGGCTCAGGCAAGCCGGCGCGCTGCCGGCCGGCCATGCGGGCCCGGCCCCGGCCGGCCTGCGCGAAGCGGCGCTGGCGCTGCGCGACGCGGCGCGCCAGTTGGTCGAGAAGCGCCAGGAAGGCAAATGGGGCGACCCGGCCGCGCTGAACCGCGTGCTCGCCTCGGGCAGCCATCACCTGGAGCTGCAATGGAAAAAGGGCGGCGAACCCGAGCTGATGTCGCGCCGCACCGACCTGAACGCGACCGCCGCGCTGCTGCCGGTGGCCGAGGCGCTGGCCAGGCTGCTCGCCGAGGCCGACTTCGGGCTGGTGCGCAAGTGCGAGTGCGAGGACTGCACGCTGATGTTCCATGACCGCACCAAGTCGCATCGACGCCGCTGGTGCAGCATGGCCTTGTGCGGCAACCGTATGAAGGTGGCCGCGTATCGGGCGCGGCAGAAGGCCTGATGCGTCGAAGCCGCTGCCCGGAGCGATACATCGGATGTGAAAAAGCCGGTCCAGGTGGACCGGCTTTTCTCGTTCGAGGCGCGGGCCGATCGGCGCGCGCCTCGCGCTCGCCGGATCGCCACCGACCTCAGATCTGCGACAGCCCGCCGTCGACCACCAATTCGGCGCCCGTCACGTAGGACGCGTCGTCGCTGGCGAGGAACAGCGCCGCCTTCGCGACTTCCGCCGCCGAGCCGATCCGCTTGAGCGGCACGGCGGCGGCCAGCGCCTCGCCCGACTTCTTCAGGTCGGCTTCGGGAATCCCCATCTTGGTGGCGAAGGGCGTGTCGATCGGGCCGGGGCTCACCGCATTGACGCGGATGCCGCGCGGCGCGAGTTCGGCGCCGAGCGAACGCACCAGCGAGCGCACCGCGGCCTTGGTCGCCGACAGGATCGACAGGCCCGGCGTGCCGACCTCGTTGAGGAACGAGGTGGTGACCACCACGCTGGCGCCGTCCACCAGATGCGGCGCCGCCTTCTGGATCGTGAAGAACAGGCCTGTCACGTTCAGCGAGAACTGTTCCTCGATCTGCTCCGGCGTGACCGCTTCGAGCGGCGCGGCCTTGCCCGCGCCGGCGTTGGCATAGACCACGTCGATCCGGCCGTGGGTTTCGACCACTTCGGCGATCGCCCGATCGATCTGCGCCGGGTCGCGCAGGTCGACGCGCAGCGCGGTGGCCTGGGCGCCCAATTCGCGCTCGGCGTCCTTCAGGCGCGCCTCGTTGGTGCCGAACACCACGACCTTCGCGCCTTCGTCGCGAAACAGCTTCGCGGCTTCCAGGCCGATGCCCGAGGTGCCGCCCGTGATCACTGCCACCTTGTTTGCCAGCTTCATGATGATGCTCCTTTGAGTCGGTTGAGAGGGTTCGTCTCGGCGGGAGCCGTGTCGCTTCCCGTTGGCTCAACTATCGTCGCCGGGGCCCGGACGCGTCGAACGAGAAGATCTGGCGGGGCCGGCAAGAAAAACTATTCGGGGCGGTGAGAAGCCTTGCCGGGCGTGGGTTTTCAAACAGGCCCGCGCCACGGCGAAGCGCGCTTTCGAGCATCGCCTGGCCGTTTCGCGACAACATCTGCCCAGGTGGCGTCAGACAGCCGCGCCCGGCGCGCCGCACGATGGCGATCCGTTTTCCGTCATGCCGGAGTGCCTCGATGAAACCACCCGCCTTCCTCTTTCCGCTCGGCGCGATCCTGCTGTGGGCCGGCAATGTCGCCGTCTCCAAGCTGTCGGCCAGCGCCATCGATCCGTCCGCGATCACCTTCTATCGCCTGCTGCTCGCGATCGCGCTGATGTGCAGCTTCACGCTGCGTCCGGCCTGGCGCAATCGCGCGGCGATCGTCGCGCAATGGCCGAAGCTGGCCCTGCTCGGCTTCCTGGCGATGGCGCTGTTCCAGAGCCTGTCCTACGAGGCCGCCAAGACCACCAGCGCCACCAACATGGCGATCATCACCGCCCTGGTGCCGCTGATGACGATGGCGCTCGGCTCGGTCCTGCTCGGCGAGACGCCGGCGCCGGGCATGGTGGCGGGCGGGCTGGTCTCGCTGGCGGGGGTGGTCTGGCTGATCACGCGCGGCGCGCCGCAAAGCCTGCTGGCGCGCGGCGTGCAGCCGGGCGACCTGCTGATGATCGGCGCGGCGGCGGCCTACGCGCTTTATGGCGTGCTGCTCAAGCGCTGGCGGATCGCCCTGCCGGTCTGGCAGTCGACCCTGGCGCAGGCCTGCGCCGCGGCGGTCTGCATGGTGCCGATGATGTTGCGGCTGCCGCACGGCGCGGCGGTGCCGACGCGCGCCAGCCTGCCGCTGATCCTCTACGCGGGCGGGCTGGCCTCGGTGGTGCTGCCGGCGCTCTGGCTGGAAGGCGTGCGCCGGCTCGGGCCGAGCCGCTGCGCGATGTTCATGAATTTGCTGCCGGTGGCCACGGCGCTGCTCGCGATCGGCTGGCTCGGCGAATCGCTGCAGGCCTATCACCTGGTGGGCGGGGGCATCGCGCTGGCGGGCGTGCTGGCCGCGCAGACGCTGAAGGGCAAGGAGAATGTCGCGCGCGGCGGCGCGACCTCGTCTTGAGGGAGGGCTTGCCGGGCCGGCCGCGAAACGGCGCCGGCCCGGCGGGCGAGGCTCAGCGCGCCGCCCAGCCGGTATCCGCGTCGAGCGGATAGACCGGCCGATCGAGATGCCGGTAGTCGAACAATCCGTAATCCGAACCGGTCACGCCGCGGCTGTCGCATTCGACCAGGCCCGCCGAGATCGGCACGAACACCGGCCGGCAGTACATGCGCGACTTCAGCAGCAGGAAGCGCGCGCGGCGCGGATCGACGCCGACGCTCTCGAACACGCCCAGATCCCAGGGCTCGTGGGTGCGCTCGGTGATCACCAGCACCGCCGCGCCGATGTCGAGCACGGCCGCGCGGCCCATGTGCGCGCGCTGGCCGGTATAGGTCGGCCCGGTGATGGTGTATTCGCCGTCGGTGAGCGCCAGCACCGTGCCGCGCGCCATGAAGGGCGCGCGTTGCGAGCCGTCGCGCGCCGGCCGCTTGTTGCCGACCGGCAGCGTGACGCTCGCGCCGACGCCGCCCTCGACGAGCAGCGCCACCGCCTCGGGATCGCAGAGCGGCCCGCTGACGAGGCCGTCGAGCCCCTGCGCCAGCGCGGCCTCGAGCAGGTCCATGGTGTCGCAGGTGCCGCCCGACATGCAGTTGTCGCCGTGGTCGAGCAGCAGCACCGGTTTCTCGGCGCCCCGCGCGAGCGCCAGCGCCTCGGCCACCGACTCGGCCAGCGGCGGGCTGCGATAGACGAAGGCGTCGCGCTCGTCCCAGATCGCGGCGGCGATCCGCGCGGCCACCGCCTCGGCCTGCGCCGCGTCGCCGTCGCCGACCACCACCACGCTGATGCAGGGCGCCGCGATATCGGCCAGCGAGAAGCCGGCCAGGATCGACACCGCCAGCATGCCCTCGGCCTCGGCCGCGCGCGCCGCCGCCACCGCGCGCTGCATCGCGCCCTCGGCGGTGGCGCTGCGCAGCGTCGAGCTGAGCAGCGGCGGCCGCCGCCAGGCCAGCACCGGCCGGGCTCGGCCGTTGAGCGTGTAGAACAGCAGCCGCGCCGCGTGCTCGCCGGTCTCGTACATGTCGACGTGCGGATAGGTCTTGAAGCTGACGATGATGTCGGCGTGGTCGATCATCGCCTGCGTGACGTTGCCGTGCAGGTCCAGCGCGACGGCGATCGGCACGCCCGGCAACGCGGCGCGCACGCGCGCCAGCAGTTCGCCCTCGCCGTCGGGCGTGCTCTCGGCCACCATCGCGCCGTGCAGGTCGAGCATCACCGCGTCGCAGCCCGGCGCGGCGGCCACGATCGCCTCGCAGATCGCGGCATAGGCCTCGGCCGCCACCGGCCCGCTCGGGTTCGCGCCGGCCGAGATCGGCGTGACCAGCTCGGCGCCGGCCGCCTCGGCCGCGTCGATGAAGGCCGCCATCGCGGTGCGCATGCCCTTGTTGTCGCGATAGGCCTCGGCGCCGTAGCTCGGCCCGTTCGCGCCGAACGCGGCCAGCGGCGTGGGCACCGGCGAGAAGGTATTGGTCTCGTGGTTCATCCGCGCGATCAGGATCCGCATCACGCGCCCTCCATGCCGGCGGCCGCCCCGGCCGGGGCCAGGCCCGCGGCCTCGAGCATCGCGTGAAGCAGCACGTTGCAGCCGGCTTCCAGGTGCTCGGGGCTCGCGTCCTCGATCTCGTTGTGGCTGATGCCGTCCTTGCAGGGCACGAAGATCATCGCGGCCGGCGCCACGCGCGCCAGGTACACCGCGTCGTGGCCGGCGCCGCTGACGATGTCCATCGCCGACAGCCCGAGCCGCGCCGCGCCCTCGCGCACCGCGCCCACCAGCTTCGCGTCGAAGGGCTGCGGCGGGAAATACACCACCTGCTCCACGTCGATGGTCATCGCCGCCTCGGCGCCGGCCTGCGCGCAGGCTTCGCGCAGCGCGGCGTCCATCGCGCTCAGGGTGGCGTCGTCGGGCGCGCGCAGGTCGACGGTCAGCGTCACGCGGCCCGGGATCACGTTGCGCGAGTTCGGATGCACGTCGACCCAGCCCACCGTGCCGCGCGCATGCGGCGCGTGCGAACGCGCGATGCGGTTGACCGCGGCGATCAACGCGGCGGCCGGCAGCAGCGCGTCGCGGCGCAGCTCCATCGGCGTCGGGCCGGCATGCGCCTCCATGCCGTGGATCGTCACGTCGTACCAGCGCTGGCCGAGCGCGGCCCGCACCACGCCGATGGTGGTCTGGTTGGCCTCCAGCACCGGCCCCTGCTCGATATGCGCCTCGAAATAGGCGCCCACCGGATGCGAGCCGGCGGTCTCGCCGGCATAACCGATCGCGGCCAGCGCCTCGCGCACCGACACGCCCTCGCGGTCGCGCTGGTCGAGCGCGTGATCGAGCGTGAAGGCCCCGGCGAACACGCCCGAACCCATCATCACCGGCACGAAGCGCGAGCCCTCCTCGTTGGTCCAGACCGCCACCTCGAGCGGCGCGAGCGTGCGCAGGCCCGCGTCGGCCAGGGTGCGCAGCACCTCCAGCCCGGCCAGCACGCCGTAGTTGCCGTCGAACTTGCCGCCGGTGGGCTGGGTGTCGATATGGCTGCCCGTCATCACGGGCGGCAGGTCCTCGCGCAGCCCGGCGCGGCGCGCGAACACGTTGCCGATCGCATCCACGCGCACCGTGCAGCCGATCTCTTGCGCCCAGGCCGAGAAGCGGTCGCGCGCGAGCCGGTCGAGCTCGGTCAGCGCGAGGCGGCACACGCCGCCCTTGTCGGTCGCGCCGATCCGCGCGAGCTGCATCAGGCTGTCCCACAGCCGCGCGCCGTTCACGCGCAGGGCCGGCGCGGCGTCCTCGCGCGCGCCGCGGGGGGTATCCAGAACTTGCATCGATGTGTCCTCGGTTGGCGGGGCGGCGTCGCTCAGGCGACGCCGACGCCCAGGTAACGGTCGCGCACCGACTGGTCCGCGAGAAAGGCCGCGTTGTCGCCCTGGTAGACGATCGCGCCCTGCTCGATCACGTAATGGCGATCGGCCAGCTGGGTGCAGACCTCCAGGTTCTGCTCGACCAGCAGGATCGCCACGCCGGCCGCCTTGATCAGCTTGAGCTGGGCCACGATCTCCTCGACGATCACCGGCGCCAGGCCCTCGACCGGCTCGTCGAGCATCAACAGGCGCGGCCGGTTCATCAGCGCGCGGCCGATCGCCAGCATCTGCTGCTCGCCGCCCGAGAGCTGCGCGCCGCCGTTGCGGCGCCGCTCCTTCAGGCGCGGGAAGATCCGGTAGATGTCCTCCAGTTGCCAGGGCGAATCGCGCCGCGCGCCGAGCCGCAGGTTCTCCTCCACCGTCAGCAGCCGGAAGATGCCGCGATGCTCGGGCACGAAGCACACCCCGCGCGCGGCGATCCGATGCGGCGCGAGGCCGGCCAGCGCGGCGCCGTCGAAGCTCACGCGGCCCTGGCGCGGCGCTACCACCCCGGCGATCGCCTTCAGCGTGGTGGACTTGCCGGCGCCGTTGCGGCCCAGCAGGGTAACCGTCTCGCCCTCGCCGATCGTCATCGACACGCCCTGCAGCACGTGGCTCTTGCCGTAGTAGCCGTGCACCGCGTCGAGTTCGAGCATCATGCGCGACCTCCCGTGATCATGTTGCCGAGATAGGCGCGGCGCACCCGCTCGTCGGCGCGGATCGCGTCGGGCTTGCCCTCCACCAGCACGCGGCCCTGCTGCATCACCGTGATGGTGTCCGAGATGTCCATCACGATCCCCATGTTGTGCTCGATCAGCACCACCGTGTAGTCGTCGCGCAGGCCGCGGATCAGCGTCTTCATGTCGTCCAGGTCGTCGATGCCCATCCCCGAGGTGGGCTCGTCGAGGAAGATCGCGCGCGGCTTCGCGGCCAGCGCCATGCCGACCTCCAGCCGCCGCTGCTGGCCGTGCGAGAGCGCGCTGGCGGCGCTGCCGGCGAAGCGCTGCAGCGCCAGCCGCTCGATCACCGCGTCGATCGTCTCGCGTTGCGCGAGCGCGCCGCGCGGCGGCGTCCAGGCGTTGAAGGCGCGGCGCGCCTCGACGCCCTGCGCGGCGATGCGCAGGTTCTCGCGCACCGACAGGTTCGGGAACAGGCTGGTGACCTGGAACGAGCGCGCGATGCCGCGCCGCACGCGGCGGTGGTCGGGCTCGCGCGTGACGTCGTCGCCGTCGAACAGGATGCGGCCCGCGCTGATCGGCACGGTGCCGGTCAGCACATGGAACAGCGTGGTCTTGCCGGCGCCGTTGGGGCCGATCACCGAATGCACGGTGCGCGGCGCGATGCGCAGGTCCACGCCGCCCAGCGCGGTGAACTTGCCGTAGCGCTTGACGATGCCGCTCGCCTCGAGAATCGCCTCGCTCATGCCTGCCTCCCTTGATCCTTGCGGCCGCGCAGCGCGGCCACGATGCGCTCGCCCAGCCCCCACAGGCCGCGCTGCATGAACAGGCTCACGGCGATCAGCACCAGGCCGAGCAGCAGCAGCCAGCGCGGCCACAGCGTCGAGAGCCAGTCCGAGAACAGCACGTAGAACACCGCGCCCAGCACCGAGGCGAACAGCTTGCCGGTGCCGCCGATCACGGTGGTCACCAGGATCATCTCGCTGGTGTGGTAGTCGATGTTGGACAGCGGCGCGATGCCCGTCATCAGCGCATGCAGCGCACCGGCCAGGCCCGTCACCGCGCCCGACAGCACGAAGGCCAGCAGCTTGAAGCGCGGCACGTCGTAGCCGACCGCGGCGGCGCGTGCCTCGTTGTCGCGAATCGCCAGCAAGGTGCGGCCGAACACCGACAGCGTCACGCGCCGCAGCAGCCAGAACGCCGCCACGAACAGCACCGCCACGAAGCCGTAGAACTGCCAGGGCGTGGCCAGCGGCAGCAGCGTGTGGCCGGCGATCGACAGCGCCGGGCGCGGGATGTCGAGCAGGCCGTTGTCGCCGCCGGTGAGATCCGGCGTGGTGTAGGCGAGGAAGTAGAACAACTGCCCGAAGGCCAGCGTCAGCATCACGAAGTAGGTGCCGCGCTGGCGGATCGAGAACCAGCCCACCACGGCGGCGGCCAGCGCCCCGATCGCGACGGCCGCCGCCAGCGCGAGCGGCAGGGGCAGCGCGAAGCGCGTCAGCACGATGCCGGCGGTGTAGCTGCCCAGGCCGAAGAAGATGCCCTGGCCGAACGAGAGCAGGCCCGTGTAGCCGAGCAGCAGGTTGCAGCCGAGGGCGGCCAGCGCATAGACCAGCACCTCGGTGGCCAGCGAGCCGGAATTCAGCGCCAGCGGCAGCGCGCAGGCCACCGCGATCGCCAGCCAGGTCTCGTAATGGCGGCGCCAGATGCCGCGCGCAGCGGCGCCGTCGACGGCCATGTCGGCCGCCTCGTCCTGGCGCGGCGCGGCCACCAGCGGTTTCGAACCATCGATCATGCGGCCCTCCCGAGCAAGCCGTTGGGACGCAGCAGCAGCACGGCCGCCATCGCCACGTAGATCATCAGCCGCGCGCCCTCGGGCCACAGCGTGCTCATCACGCTCTGCACGATGCCGACCAGCAGGCCGCCCACCAGCGCGCCGAGGAAGTTGCCCATGCCGCCGACCACCACCACCACGAAGGCGACGCCGAGCGCCTCGATGCCCATGAAGGGATCGACGCCGCGGATCGGCGCGGCCAGCACGCCGGCCAGCGCGGCGGTGGCGGCGCCCAGCGCGAACACCAGGCTGAACACGCGCGACACGTTGATGCCGAGCAGGGACACCATCTCGGCCGCCTCGCTGCCGGCGCGCACCGTGCTGCCCAGTCGCGTGCCTTCCAGCAGCCACCAGAGCAGCGCGGCCAGCACCGCGGTGAAGCCGATCACGAACAGCCGGTACTTCGGATAGACGAAGCTGCCCCAGATCACCACGCCGTCGAGCGAGGCCGGCACCGGCACGTTGTCGCCGAGCGGGCCCCACACGAGGATCGCGCATTCCTGCAGCACCAGCGCGAGGCCGACCGTGACGAGGATGTGGAATTCATGGGCCTGCGCGTAGACGTGGCGCAGCACCAGCTTCTCGACCAGCCAGGCGAAGGCGCCCACCGCGAGCGGCACCAGCAGCAGCGCGACCCAGAAGTTCGCTTCCCATTGCAGCGCCTGGTAGCAGAAGTAGGCGCCCAGCAGGTAGAAGGCGCCGTGCGCGAAATTCACGAAGCGCAGCAGGCCGAACACGATCGACAGGCCGACGGCGAGCAGGAAGTACAGCATCCCGACGCCGATGCCGTTGACGATCTGCAGCAGATAGACATTCATGGCAGGAAGGATCCGCGGAAAGGAAAGGAGGCGCCGGGCGCCTCCGTCGTCGCGTTGGCCGGTCAGCCGAGCTTGCAGCCGGTCTTGTCGGCGGCCAGGAAGGACTGGCCGGAGCTGACGATGTCGGCGTAGTCGTCGGCGTTCTTCATGCGGTTCTTCGCCTTGCCCTTGAGCAGGTAGTAGTTCTTCAGCACCTGGTGATCGGCGCGGCGCACTTCCTCGGGGCCGGTGAGGCCGTCGTACTTCATGCCCTCCAGCGTGGCGATCACCTTCTTCGGATCGGTGGTGCCGGCCTTGAGCATGCCGTCGAGCAGGATCTTGGTGCAGATGTAGGAGCCGGCCAGGCTGTAGTTCGGGTTGGCGTGGAAGGTCGCGTTGGCGCGCTTGACGAGATCGCGATTGAGCGGCGAATCGATGCCGTGCCAATACTGCGCGCCGAAATACACGCCGTCGCAGAGATCCGCGCCGAGCGTCTCGAACTGCTCCAGGCCCGAGGCCCAGGCCATCAGGATCGTGCAGTTGCGCTTCATGCCGAAGCTGACCGCCTGGCGCAGCGTGTCCGAGGACTGCGAGCCGAAGTTCAGGATCAGCAGCACGTCGGGCTTGGCGGCGACGGCGTTGGTCAGGTAGCCGCTGAATTCCTTCTCGGCCAGCGAGTGATAGCTGTTGCCGACGTGCTGGATGCCGGCTTCCTGGAAGATCGCCTTGGCGGCCGACAGCAGGCCCTCGCCGAACACGTATTGCGGCGTGATGGTGTACCAGCGCTTCGCGTTCGGCAGCATCTTGATCAGCGGGCGCACGGTCTGCTCGATCGCGCCGAAGGTCGGCACCGACCAGCGGAAGGTGGCGCTGTTGCAGTCCTTGCCGGTGATCTCGTCGGCGCCCGCGGTGGTGATGAACACGCCGCCTGCCTTCTCCACCTCCTTGCCCATCGCCAGCGATTCCGAGGACAGGATGCCGCCCGCGAAGTAGCGCACGCCCTTCTGCTGCGCGACTTCCTGCACCCGGCGCACCGCCGTGGCGGGCTTGCCCTCGGTGTCGAGCGTGACGTAGGACAGCGGCGAGCCGAGCACCTGGCCGTATTGCTGCACGGCCAGCTTCATGCCGAGGTCGGCGTACTTGCCGTTGGCCGCGAACGGGCCCGACATCGGCACCGGGCAGGCCAGCTCGAGCGGCGCGCCGGCGGCGAACGCGGCACGGGAGGCAAGGGCGCCGAGCGCACCCGGCGTGGCCGACGCGGCGGCCAGTTTCAACAGTTCACGGCGATTCAAGTCGATGCTCCTTCGGGGATGGACGCTCGCGAGCCGGCCGGCTGCCGATCGCTCGGGCCGCCTCGCTCGGGCGGCCATCGGTTCATCCTATTTATCATGATAAATAGGATGAACATGATCCTAGGTATGTCAAAATCCACTGTCAATCAGGCAAAATTCGCTACCGCGAACCGGCCACCGCCACCGCGCGCAACGCGGCCGGCAGGCGCCGCCAGAACAGGAAGGGAGTCAGGAAGATGGGCATGGAGCGAGCGAAAGCGGCTGTCGCGGTCGAGATCAAGCAGCAGAAGCGCGCGGATCTGGTCGCCGAGGAAATCAAGCGGCTGATCACCGAGAAGGACCTGAAGCCGGGCGATCGGCTGCCTCGCGAAGCCGAGCTGCAGCAGCTCTATTCGGTCAGCAAGAGCACCGTGCGCGAGGCGCTGAAGTCGCTCGAGGTGCAGGGGCTCATCAAGGTGACCACCGGCCCCGGCGGCGGCGGGATGGTGGTGGAGGTGCCGCTCGACCGCACCTTGCAGCTGCTGCAGAACTACCTGTTCTTCAAGGACGTGTCGATCGACGATATCTACACGGTGCGCAAGCTGCTGGAGCCGGAGCTGGCGGCCGGCGCGGTACCGCACCTGACCGAGCGCGACTTCGCCGCACTGGAGGCCAACATCGCCTGTTGCGACGGCGCGGCCGGGCCGCACGATCGCGGCAACCTGGTGCGCCAGCGGCAGGAGGACATGACCTTCCACGACATCCTCGCGTCGGCCAACCCGAACCCGTTCCTGCGCTTCACCTGCGAGCTGATCAACGAGATGATCCGGCAGTTGATCGAGTTCCGGAACGACACGCCGCTGGCCGAGCACAAGCGTTTCGGCGAGGCCAACGTGTCGATCCATCGCGCCATCACCGAGGCGGCGCGGGCGCGTGATGTGGAGAAGGTGCGCGCGCTGATGGTGGAGCACATGACCGAGGCGCCCAAGCATGTGAAGCGCATGAAGGGCAAGCTGCGCGGGCGGCTGATCCTCGATTCGGAGATCCGCAAGCGCGTGAGGGCGCGGATGGCTGTGCCGGTGGGGGAAGGTGAGGGGGAGGGCTGAGACGGGTGGTTCGGCGGTGAAAAATAGATGTCTTGATGCCGTTCAGTCGCTTCGCTGAACGGCGTTTTTTTGGATGGTGCACTTGTCATGTGACTGGATTGAACTGGCCGTCGGGGCGATCGGCACCGCCAGCATTCGTAGGCTACAAGATTGCCTCAATCTGCGTGCCGAACATATCGCCCTGGCTACACGACAGCATGCGGTTTCAGCTTGAAGTAGTGTGCAATAGTAGCGGCAGCCGATGAGAATTTCTCATTTCGACTTGTCTCGGTCTTCTCTATCGGTCTTCTCTATCATTCTTCTTATAACTATCGCGCGCCTTCTTGTAGCGGTTGTCAAATGGTTTGATTTTTAACATTGCAGCACGACTTGCAAATCCGCCGACCAGCGCGATCCCAAAACCGGATAGCAGTGCAATTCCCCCCAAAGGTGATGGCGGAATGAATTTGACTGCAACATACATCATCAACAATCCTATCACGACAAGAATCAACCTCAGCCATCGAGGGAAATTCCCACCTTCGATCAGTTTAATTTTTCGCATCATTCCCATCCACCTTTTCCGTTGTGGCGTTCACAGCGCCTTGCCAATAAGAATTTAGTATCCCTTGAATCTTATTTGAACTATCGCTATTGCTCACAGTTTTTCATGGTTCGCTGCTTTAACTCAAAATAACTTAATCCACTATCATGAGCGCCTATCCGAATCGTCGCCCTTCGCTTCGTAGTTTTTGCGCGCCTTTTTGTAGCTGCTATCGAAGGGCTTGATCTTCAGCATATGTGCTCGACTGGAAATACCTCCAAGGGCCATCATCGCAAAGCCAGAGAGAAATGCTCCGACTCTGATCCATCGGGGCATTTGGTCAAGTCCGAGCCCTCCCACGGCCAGGGCTAAACCAACTAAAAAAGGACAACTCTAAGCCAACCGGAGAAATTACCGTCGTCGATGAGCTTCATTTCTTTTCCTTGTCAGCACTCGGACCTAAAATAAAATTCAACTGCAGCCCTACGCGCGCGATTGCTTGGCCGTCGAGGTCGATGCTTCGCTGCCGGACCTACGGCAAGTGCTCGAGCGGCTGAAGGAGTGCGAGGCTTGCCTGCTCGACAACAGGCAGGAGTTCGCTGGCAAGGGCTGGATGCATGGGCCTACGAAGCCGGTGCCACGCTGTCGTTCATCCGACCTGGCAAGTCGGTGGGAAGTGCCTATATCGAGAGCTTCAACAGGCGGTTCCGCGCTTCTTCCTGCTACCGGGTTTGCTGGTCAATGCCTGGAATGGCGAAGCGCGGAGCTTCTTGGGCAGATAAGCTTGTCGCGACCAACGTAGCAAACGGCAGTAGCGGCAGCCAGTGGGGATTTTTCATTTGGGCTTATCAGCGTCTGCACCGACGTTCGTTTTATAGCTATCACGTACCTTCTTGTAGTTGCTACCGAAGGGTTTAATTTTTAGTAGACGAGCACGACTGCTCAAGCCACCGATAGCCATAAGCAAGAATCCGAGCAACGCTAAAAGCACGCTCCAAATCGAGGGAGGCGCATATTTGAATGCCCAATACGATATCCCTATGCCCGCCGCAATCAAGGTGGCACACATCAACCCGGTCAAGTTCCCGTTGTCGATAAGTTTCATTTATTCTCCGGTTGATTGACAATACGTGCCCAAGAGGAATTTATGAAGCCCTGTATTGATTGAGACAATCTGCTGTCGTTAAAATTGTTTGCAGCCTCATTGATTATAGGCGTCGCAAGTGGATACTTTGTTGAGAGTCGATCGGAAATCATGGCGCCTCCGCTATTCGTCCAATATTTCCCAACATCAGGTTTCACAACCTGCACTACAGCATCCGCTACCATGCCGATCACTGCCGTAGCCAATCCTGGCGCGTAAGGCGATGGTATAGTCGCTCCAGCCGCAGCGACTGTCCCAAATCGTCCAGCAGCAGTCAACACATTGCCTGCAGCATTAGCCACCACTCCCTGCACATCCAACCCAACTTGGGTCGGCACATATGTATAGACACTCGGCACTTGCCCTGGTGCAGCGGAATTGTAGTTTTCCATAAAGAAGTTTTGCAATGCCGGATTCGCTTCCGACATTACTTGAACAACCAGAGAGTTTCCATTTTCATTAGACAATCCTGTATTTAACCAACTGGCACCGGAATCGCTTGGAGTGCGACCATGCAATTCCTCGGCCGTTCCAGGTGCCACCGATCCATCTCTCGCATCGGACACATCCATGACGCATATCTGATCCTCAATTTTCGCCTGAATATATTTACCCTTGCTTTTTCGACAGTTTCATTTATATTTACTTTCGCCACCACTCGACTTATAACTATTGCGCGCTTTCTTATAACTGTTATCGAATGGTTTGATTTTTAGCAAATGCGCCCTGCTTGCACATCCACCAACAGCGGCAACACCAAAGCCCAATAGCAACAAAAACCCTCCGAATGGCGCGGGTGGTACGTACCGATATGCAACAAGCATAATTAGAAGGCCAAAAACAAGTAGGAAAGTCCGCAGCCATCGAGTGAAGTTTCCATTTTCAAAGAATCCGATTTTCCTCATCTTTCACTCCAATAATCAAAGAAATCAGACCAATATTTATTTATTGAATTCCGCACCTCTCTCCCTTCATCGCTATTATTGAATTTGTTGACTGTTTCGTTTATCGCAGGCCCAAGGCCAGGCGCTCGCTCTGACAAGTTACCCCCAATTAGGCTCGCGGCGCCTGATACGGCGTATTGACCTACATCCGGTTTCACGATTTGAGCCAATGTATCAGCCGCGAATCCAGCAACTGTTGCCGCATAGGCCGCGGCAGACAGTTCACCGGATAACGGCGAAGGAATACTTGCCAGTGCCGCAGTCGCAGCACTGAATCTTCCCGTATTTGTTTAAACCATCCCCGCCACGTCTGCCGTTGTATTTCTCATATAGTGGGCATCCGATCGATCGAATTTCGTAAACGGCCCTGTCAGACTGAATCCCGGTCCACTACTTGCGATGCGGTCGTAATTAAACTGACTCGGCACTTGACTATTCATTGTCGAGTCCGCGTTTGCCACGATATACACCTGCAGATCCGAGTTCACCTGCACCGTTGCCTGAGTCAGAATTGGTTTCCCGTCGGTCGTCGAACCCGCATAAATCCATTTCGCCTCAGAGTCCGTCGGTGCTTGCCCCACCAGCGTCTCCGGCGCGCCTGATTGATGCCGGCCATCAACCGATACGCCCATGACTCGCATCTGATCTTCGATCTGTGCCTGGGTGTATTTACCCTTGCTTTTTTCCGCCAGTTGTTTCGCGAGCGCCTTTTCTTCCGCATGCAATTGCCGGTTGAACCGATCCACGTTGTACCCCGAGAACGCCCCCGATTCACCACCCACCGCCGCACCAGCCCCCGTCGCAAGTGCATTCGTCACGATGTTGCCCAGTGCCTGATTCATATTGGCGTCGCCGGTCGGATCGCTGCCCGCGATTGCGCCGCTCAGTTCGCTCAACTTGCCCGACGCGATCGACGCAATCGCCGCGCCGGCTGCGCCGCCTACCGCGTTACCGCCCGCCAGCCCCGTCACCAGCGCCGCGCCGGCACCTTGCATCAGCGCTCGATTCGCTCCGCCTTCCTTCCACGCGTCAACGCCAGCCTTGTCCCCGTTCGCCGCGGCCTCCTTCATCATCTTGTCCGCGTAGTCCCCGATCCGGCGCGACACCGCTTCACCGGCTGCGCTGGCCGCCGCCATCACGTCCGCCTGATTGCTCAACAGATTCTGCATGTCGGGGAGCTTGGAAACTGTACCGTTCGTATTCGTCGTATCGCGGTTCAGGCTTGCCACATCCTGCTTCTGGTTCACCGAATCCCTAATCGTGACCGTCCCCGCGCTGACGCCGCTCTTCGTCGTCGCGCTTTCGCTGCCACTATCGTTCTGGCCAAGCATGGGCGCCGCACCGCCCGTATTCTTGCCTGACGCGCTGCCATGTGTGCTGTAGTTCATCCCGCCATCGCCGGTCGTCGCGCCCGCACTGAAACCGCTCGAGCTCGCATCGTAGTGCGACTGATTCTGGACGTCCGAGAAGGAGAGCGACCCTGTGGTCAGCGAATTCCTCGACGCATCCGCGTCGCTCGCAATCAATCCGCCCTTCAGGTCGGTATTGCCGGCCACGTTGACATTGAACCCGCCGGCGCCCGCATGAATTCCGGCCTGCTCATTGACGCCCGCATAGCTTCCCGACGCGTTGCCCTTGCTCTGGCTGAAGTTTCCACTGGCGCCGCCCTGGCTGATGCTGAAGCCGCCGCCTGAACTCGACTGATGCGCCGCGCTCGACAACGTGTCCTGCACACTCGCGATGTTCAGATTTCCGCCCACGTCGGCATTCACCTGGTTACCCTTCACGGTCGATCCGATGAGGTTCGTATCGCCCCCCGAGATGATCGTCACGCTGTTTGCCGCGCTCACATGGCTGTTGTTCTGCGTGACCAAGTCGCTGTTGCCGTCGCCGCTGGCTTTCGACATCGCCGCCGAGACACCGAAGCCACCCGTGCCAACCGACACGCCCACGCTCGCGCTCTTCGAATCGTTCGTGCTGCGCGTCGAGTCCGTATCGGTCGTGTTGACGATATTGATCTGGTTCTTTGCCGCCAGGATCACATCGTTCGCGTTCACGTTTGAGCCCGCGATCATCACATTGCCGCTTCCCGGCTGGCCGTTACCCGTCGCCGCGAACGCCGCGGTTCCGCCTGCCATGACGCTGGAGCCGCGATTCGTCACGCTATCTTCCGAGAACGCACTCTTGCTGTGACTGCTGCCGACGCTGACCTCAACCTTGAACTGGGGTGTTTCGCCTGCCCCCAGTGTATTGACCAGATCGCCAGCGGCCAAGTTCGCATCCCATGCCGCGCTGGCCGCCGCCATCCCGTGCAACGCTGCGGCGCGGCCGTCCTGGCTACGACCGGTCGCTCGCGATTGACCTACGGCATTCGACACCGCATCGATCACGGGCGCTTTCAGCGCCAACGTCAGGCCGCTCTTCGACACGTCCTGCGTCTCGCCCCGGCGATGGATGTCCTGCGCAGCGTCGATCGTCACGTTCGCGCCGGTTCCGCTCAGGTTCTGAGCCGCAATCAGGTCGCTTCCCGTTACGTGCAGATCGTTCGCCGCAGTGATGCTGACGTTGCCCTTCAGCGAACCGATCGTGCTGCCGTTGTTCGACACCTCGGTCGTCTGACTGCTGGTCTTCAGCGAACTGCTGCCAACCGACACCGACAGACCGCCGCCCGACATCAGCCCCGATTCCTTCTTGTCGTAGTAGCTCGACGACTGCAAGGTATCCTGCGACGTCGTCACCTTCACGTTGCGCGCGGCAGCGAGCGTCACGTCGTTCGTCCCGACGAGGGTGCTGCCCTGAACATTGACGTCCTTTCCGCTGACTATATTCACGCCGTCGGCCGACACCAGACTGCCACGATTGAGCGTCATCGTCTGGTCGATCCCGCTCGCAATCTTTACGCCGCTCACCACATTGCTGTGGCTATGCGTTTCGTGTGAGTTGAGTTCATGCGTCTCCATTGCCGCACCGACGTTCACGTCGCCGGCGGCCAGCAGGTTCGCATTGCCTTTGTCGAGGCTGATGGTACTACCGGAAAGCGTCATGTCCTTCCCCGAGACGATATTGACCGTATCGCCTCCCTTCAGCGTCGTGCCGGTCAGTGCCTGGTCGGACGTGTGCAGCGTCTCGGCATAGCTGCCGTGACTGTCGCTGCCCGAACTGTTGCTGTTCACGGTCGAGGTCGCACTCGCCGTGCCGAGCGTCACGTTGCCCTTGGCCGCGATCGTCCCCCCCTGACCCAGGTCGATCTGCGCGCCGCGTGCGGTCAAATCGCCACCGACGCCGATGCTCGATCGTCCACCGACGCTGACCGAACTACCGGTCACCTTGTTGATGTCAGTATTCGACACACCATTGGCCCGCTGCACGATCTTGTGCTCGCCCGTCTGCACGGCACCGAGATCCCAGTTGCCGCCGACATTCATGCCGAGATTACCGCCGACGGACAGGTCGCCCGCGTTCTGCTGGAAGTTGCCACCGGTCGTGATCGAAGCATTGCCCGCAACGTCGAGTTTGGCGGTCGGCCCGAGCGTGGTGACCACGCTCGTCGCGCCGTCCCGGCTCACGCGCGTGTTCGTCTTCGTCGCCGTGTCGAGAATCAGGTCCTTGCCCGCGTCCAACTGCAGGCTGCCGGCCTTCACGTTCGACGACGTCAGATCGATGTTGTTCTCGGTCGAAAGCGACATCAGTCCGCCGCTTTGCAGCGCACCGAATGCGTTGTCGATCTGCTTGCCCTGGATCGCCAGCGTGTTGTCCGCCTTGATCGTGCCGCTGTTCGTGAACGACTGCGCGTTCTGGAGATCGATGTTGGTTGCGGCGATCAGCGGGCCATTGACGTTCTGCTGGCTGGCTTGCGCGAGATACACGACCGGCACCAGCACCGACTGGCCGTCGACCACGCGCGTTTCCATCAGGACCACGTTGCTGGTCAGCTTGGCGACCTGGTCGGCCGACAGGCTCGCGCCGATCGGCAGATCGAGCGATTGCGACAGATCGGCACCGGCCGCCATCAACGATTCATACATCGTCTGCAGGTCCGCGTACGGTCCGAGCACCGCCTTGCCCGTCAGCGATGTCACCTGATTGCGTACCAGTTGTTGCTCGTAGAAGCCGTCGCCCAGGCGCTTCGGGATATGCGTCAGGTCGACACCGATCTGACTGAAGAAGTAGTCGCTGGAGACGAAGTTCTTCAGGTTCGTGAACGCCGGGTTCGTCTCGATCACATAGCTCGCGTTCGGCGCGGCGGTCGGCTTGAACAATCCTCCTTGTGGAATGGTGAGGTTGTTCAGGACGTCCAGCGCCGTCGCGCTGGCAAGGATCGGATCGAGCGGCGCGGACGGTCCGCCATGCACCGACGACGCCCCCGATTTCGCGCCGCTCGCGTTACCGTTCAGCTTGGTCGGCGTGAGTCCCGGCACCGATTGCCCCGGCAGCAGGCCGAGCGGCGGAATCGATGCGTTACCGGCCGTGTTATTGACGCTGGCGTCCGTGCCCAAGATCGTGCCGTTTGAGCTCAGCGTCGAAAAATAGCCCGGTAGCGTGTAGTCCTTGAGGGAGGCTGGCGCCGCCTGTGTGTAGCCGCCAGGGCGCCCCGTCACGAACGGCGCGTTGCCGAACGGCAGTTGCCAGTCGTGCTCGGTGTTGTCGTAGTTGTTGTAGTGGTATTGCCCCGAATAGGAGACCGTCACGCCCGGCAGTTTCTGGCCGGACG
>NZ_VWWK01000062.1:0-34978 GCF_011753035.1 Burkholderia sp. Ax-1720
CGCCAGCAACCAGGCGCCGCGGCCGGTCGGCGCGGCACCCAGGCGCGCCGCGTAACCCAGCGCGTCGAGTGCCGCCCGCACCTGGCGACACAAGGAAGGCAGCCCACCGAACAGGCGCAGGCTCGGGCCGACATCGACGATCAGCGTCGCCTCCTCGTCGAGCGCGACCGAGGGCGAGAAGCGCAGCAGCGCGATCGCGACCGCGCGCAACGCATCGGCCTCGCGCGCGAGATCGCGCTCGACGAGCCGCGTCTCGGGCGCCAGCGTCAGCACGCCGCCGCGCTTCATGCCGGGGCGCACGCCGCCGGCACGGGCCGTGGCATCCGCCATCAGCACCACGCCCTGCTCGAGCACCGCGCTGCCCACGCCGTCCTCAGACGGCGGTGCGCACACGTCGAGCGGCAGGCGCGGCAGATGGATGCCGAGCAAGACGCGCATAACGACCCTCCACGATCGGCGACGGCAAGGCCAGCTCGAGCGGTGCCGCCGCGGCCGGCCCGCGGCGCTTGACGATGTCGATCGTCACGCCGCCCGGCACCGGCTGCAGGGCGAGCCGCAGCACGGCCGGCGAGGGCTGCCGCGCGGCCGCGAGCGGACGCAGCATCACGAACAGCGTGTCGCCGGCACGCGCGGCGGCCAGGTGCAGGCGCCGCAGCACGTCGGCGGGCGCGGCCTCGACCTGCCAGAACAGCAGCGCGCCACAGCATCCCGTCTTCAGCGATTGCTCGGCTGCCCACAGCGCATCGCGACGATTCCCTGTGCGTAACCACAGCAGTGCATCGAGCGGCACGCCGAGTTCGGCCAGCGCCGCCGCGTGCGGTGGATGCGGCGGCGCGACCAGCGCCAGCGGCCGCGACTCGGCCACCGTGCCGGCCAGCCCGGGCGCGAGCAGCCTCATCTCGCCGCAGCCCGCATGCGGCACCAGCAGCTCGACCAGCCCGCCCATCGGCCAGCCCCCGCCCGGCAATTCGGCCGACAGCGCCGGATAACCCGTCGCGATCGTGCGCGGGCCGCCCCGGGCGAGCTGGGAGCCTCGCCAGAGAGACGGATGCAGCGATTCGAGGGGGATGGGAGACGCAGACATTGGGCGGACGATTACTGTACGTTTATACAGTATAGGGGAAGCCGCCCGGCCTCGTACAGATTTCGAGATGGAAAGCCCGAAGGGCCGGAACCCATCACGCCACAAACGACGAAAGGCCCCGCGGGGCCTTTCGAGAAGAAACGATGGGTCGAACCGACGCTTAGAACGACGGGACCATCGAACCCTTGAACTGCTTGTTGATGTAGTCCTTCACTTCCGGCGACTGGTAGGCGGCCACCAGCTTCTTCACCCAGGGCTGGTTCTTGTCCTGGGCACGCACGGCGATCAGGTTCGCGTAGGGGCTGGTCAGCGATTCCAGCGCGATCGCGTCCTTGGTCGGCTGCAGGTTCGCGGCGATCGCGTAGTTGGTGTTGATCACGGCCGCGTCGACGTCGCCGAGCACGCGCGGCAGTTGCGCCGCATCCAGCTCGGTCAGCTTCAGCTTCTTCGGGTTGCTCGCCACGTCGAGCACGGTCGCGTTGTTGCCGCCCGTGCCGGCGCCGGCCTTCAGCTTGATCACGCCCTGCGCCTGCAGCAGCAGCAGCGCGCGGTTCTCGTTCGACGGATCGTTCGGCACCGCGAGCTTCGCGCCTTCCGGCAGGTCCTTCAGCGACTTGTACTTCTTCGAGTAGACGCCGATCGGCGAGATGTAGGTCAGGCCCGCGCTGACCAGCTTGTAGCCGCGCTGCTTGACCTGGCTGTCGAGGTAGGGCTGGTGCTGGAAGCTGTTCGCGTCGAGGTCGCCCGAGTCGAGCGCGGCGTTCGGCTGCACGTAGTCGTTGAACTCGATCACCTTCACGTTCAGGCCTTGCTTCTCCTTGGCGACCTTCTGGACCACCTGCCAGACCTGCGCGTCCGGGCCGGCGACCGTGCCGACCTTGATCACCTTGTCCTGCGCCTGCGCGCCGAGGGAAAGGCCGAGAGCCGCGCTGGCCGCGACGGCGGATACCACCTTGAAGAGATTGCGACGCTTCATCTGTTGTTCTCGCTTGCTGTAGTGCTGTTGCCGTACCGATTGGATCGAAGGAGCGGCGCGGCTCGTGGCTGCCCGCCCCCAAAGACTGCGCATGGTGTCACAGGATGCAGGCCAAGTGAAATACATCCCGCTCATATGGGTATGCACCGCAACGGGGAAGGCCCGCGCGCTGTTCAGGGCCGGGCCGCCGTGCTAAAAACGCTTCGGCGCGGCACCCGATGAACGCGCCGCTTCCGCACAGGACCTCGCATGTACGTGATCGACATCCATTACATCGCGCCGCTCGAGCGCGTCGACGCCGCCCTCGACCGCCATCGCGCCTATCTGCAGGTGCAGTTCGAGAACGGCGTGTTCATCGCCTCGGGGCCGAAGGTGCCGCGCGACGGCGGCGTGATCCTCGCCGCGCGCATCGAGCGCGAACGGCTCGACGCGATCCTGGCGGCCGATCCCTTCGTGATCGAGGGGCTCGCCACCTACACCGTGATCGAATTCAAGACCACCCGCGTGGCCGCCGGGCTCAACCTGCCCGCGCTGCCCTGAGCGAGGCGCTCGCCGTTCAGCCGAGCAGCAGCTTGAGGTCGTGCACCCACGGCCCCGGCCCTTGCCCGTCACGCACGAACAGGCGCAGCTTGCCGTCGGGATCGAACACGTAGCTCGCAGCCGTGTGGTCCATGGTGTAGCTGCCCGGCGTCTTGCCGGCCGCTTTCGCGTAGTAGATCCGGAAATCCTTGGCGACCTGCCTGAGCTGCGCATCGTCGGCGGGACGCAGCGCGATGAACGAGGGATCGAAGGCGGCCACGTACTGGGCGAGCAGCGGCGCCGTATCGCGCTCGGGATCGAGCGTCACCAGCAGCACCTGCACGCGCTTCGCCTCGGGGCCGAGCTGCTGCATGGCCTGCGCGAGCTCGGCCAGCGTGGTCGGGCAGACGTCGGGGCAATGCGTGTAGCCGAAGAACAGCACCACCGCACGGCCCTTGAAATCGGCGAGCGTGCGCAGCTTGCCCGAACTGTCGGGCAGCGAGAAATCCTTGCCGAACTGGGTATTGCCGGTAATGTCGAGATTCTGGAAGGCAGGCTGCTGGTCGCAGCCGGCCAGCCCGCCCGCGAGCAGCAGGGCGCCCGCGCAGGCGGCCAGCCAGCGACGCCGCGAGAACCGGGAAGCGAGGCTCACGTGCGCAGTCAGAAGCCGAGCAGCGGACGTGCGTAGTGGTCCACCAGCAGCGCGGCGAACAGCAGCGACAGGTAGACGATCGAGTAGCGGAACGCGCGGCGCGCGAGCGCATCGGAGTAGTCGACATAGACCTTCCACGCGTAGGCGAGGAAGATCGCGCCGAGCACCACCGCGCTGGCCAGGTAGACCACCCCGCTCATGCCCGAGATGAAGGGCATCAGCGTCACCGCGAACAGGATCACGGTATAGAGCAGGATGTGCAGGCGCGTGAACTTCTCGCCATGCGTGACGGGCAGCATCGGCAGGCCCGAGTTCTCGTAGTCCTTGACGCGATAGAGCGCGAGCACCCAGAAGTGCGGCGGGGTCCAGACGAAGATGATCAGCACCAGGATCCAGGCGTCGCCGGGCACGCTGCCCGTCACCGCCGCCCAGCCGAGCGCCGGCGGCATCGCGCCCGAGGCGCCGCCGATCACGATGTTCTGCGGCGTGGCGGGCTTGAGCAGCAGCGTGTAGATGACCGCGTAACCGACGAAGGTGGCGATCGTCAGCCACATCGTCAGTGCATTGGTGAAGGTGTAGAGCGTCCAGGCGCCCGCGCCGCCCAGCACCGTCGAGAAGGCCAGGATCTGCGGCGTGGTGATCTCGCCGCGCGCCGAGGGGCGCCAGGCGGTCCGGCGCATCTTCGCGTCGATCTTCTGTTCGACCAGGCAGTTGATCGCGAACGCGGCGCCGGCCAGCAGCCAGATGCCGACGGTGCCGCCGATCAGCACGCGCAGCGGCACCATGCCCGGCGTGGCGAGGAACATCCCGATGACCGCGCAGAACACCGCGAGCTGGGTGACGCGCGGCTTGGTCAGCGCGAAATACTGCGACAGGCGGCTGCCGGGGGACTGGGAAAGCGTGGATTCCATGTGCGTGGGGCGTCAGGCGGGCGCGATATCGCGCGCGGGGAGCGCGACGCGGCCGGGACGACTTGAAAGGATTCGAAAGTTTAACATGACCAGCAACAGCAGCAGGATCGCGGCGCCGCCGTTATGCGCCACCGCGACCGGCAGCGGCCACTGCAGGACGATATTGGTCAGGCCCGTGACGAACTGGACCACCACCACCAGCAGCACGCCGTCGGCGGGCCGCCGCAGCGAGGCATAGCGGCGCATGCGCCAGGCGAAGGCCACCAGGTAGGCGATCACCACGAAGGCGAAGGTCCGGTGGGTCCAGTGGATCGCCACCAGCGCGTCCTGGGTGATCACCTCGCCGTCGGCCGACATGCCCAGCGCGCGCCACAGGTGGAAACCGTGCGCGAAATCCATCGGCGGCACCCATTGGCCGTTGCAGGTCGGGAAATCGGTGCAGGCGAGCACCGCGTAGTTGGTGCTGACCCAGCCGCCCAGCGCGATCTGCACCACCAGCAGCAGCAAGGCGGCCAGCGCGGCGGCGCGATGGCGCCCCGCCTCAGGCTCGTGGGCGGGCAGCGGCGTCATGCGCGCGGCCAGCCAGCCGAGCGCGCCCAGCAGGCTGAGCCCGAGCAGCAGGTGAATGGTGACGATCACCGGCTGCAGCTTCATGGTGACGGTCCAGGCACCGAACGCGCCCTGCACCAGGATCAGCAGCAGCAGGCCGGTGGGCCACCACGGCGACACCGACAGCGGCCGGCGCCGCGCGCGCGCCACCCAGGCGATCAGCACCTGGGCGATGATCAGCACGCCGATCGCCATCGCGAAGTAGCGGTGGATCATCTCGATCCATGCCTTGCCCATGCTGACCGGGCCCGAGGGCATCGCCAGGTGCGCGGCCGAGATCGCCGCGTGCGCGACGAAGGGTGAGGAGGTGCCGTAGCAGCCGGGCCAGTCGGGACAGCCGAGCCCGGAATCGGTCAGGCGCGTGAAGCCGCCGAACATCACGAGGTCGAGCGTGAAGAAGGTCGTCATCCAGACGAGCTTGCGGAACTTGTCGTCGTCGGCCTTCACCCACACGTAGGACAAGGGCAGCAGCGCGATGGTCAGGCCGATCAGGCCCAGTTGCAGTAGGTACATCCCGGAATTCTCGTTGAGCCGCGGCCGCCGACCGGCCTCAGCCGATGCTCGACCACTTGAGCAGCTTCGTCATGTCGTTCTTGATCTTGCTGGGGTCGGGGTCCTTCGGGAAACGCATCATCAGGTTGCCGCTCGGGTCGACCAGATAGATGTGATCCCGTGCCTGCGTGCCCTTGTCGGCCGGCAGCCAGGCCTCGACCGCGGCGGGATCGACGATGAAGCGCCGCGTGTCCGGATAGGCGGCGAGGAGCTTCGCGTCGACGCTGCCGGCATCGCTGCGCAGCCAGACCATGGTGATCCGCTGCCGCTCGCCGCCCTGCGTCGCGCGTACCTGCCGCATGAAGTACAGTTTCCGGGCGCACGCATCATCGCACAAACTGCCGTTTTCCATCACCAGCAGCCAGACCCCGCGCAGCGAGGCAAGCGCCACCTCGCGGCCGCTTTCGTCGGTGCCGGTCAGCGTCGGCGGGATCGGCCTTTGCGGATCGATCAGCGCGCCATAGTTCGTGGAGCCGCCACGGGGCTTGATCACGTAGTAGGTGAAATAGGACGCGATGACCGGCGCCGCGCAGATCAGGAACAGCGCGAGCACCACCCAGCGGCCACGTTGCCAGGAGCCTTTCTGCGACGATGTGCCGCGCCCTGGATGGGCCGGCGCGGGACGGGATGACTGGGTCGACACGGGGTTCCTCTTCATATCAATCATGGCGGGGCGGCCGGCGTTCGCGCACCTCAGGCCGGGCCCGAGGAAGCTTCACGCGACGGTTTCCTGGCCGCGCGGCGTGCCGCGTAAAGCCCGAAACCGGCAGCGGCGGCGGCCATCGCCCACCACTGCACCATGTAGCCGTAGTTGCGGCCGACGTCCTGGGTCGGTTGCGGCCAGTCGCGCACCAGGCCGTCGCCGCTGTCGCTGGTCTGCTGGATCACATAGGGCTGTAGCGGCAGCCCAATCTCGCGCGCATAGGCGGCCACCCCCAGGTTCTGGCGAATCCGCTGATGCGCGGCCGAACCGCCGCTGCCGAGCTCGAAGGCGCGCGAGGCATCGGCGCGCGCGATGCCCTCGATGCTCACCTCGCCGCCCGGCGTCGTGAACGGCGCGATCGCCGTGCGATCCGAACTGTTGCGCGGCAGCCAGCCGCGATTGACCAGCACCGTGCCGCCGTCGGCAAGCCGCATCGGCATCACCACGTAGAAACCGGGCTGGTCTCGATAGGGGCGATTGTCGAGGAACACGGCCTGGTCGGGCAGGAAACGGCCACTGGCCCGCACGCGACGAAACTCGACCGCCTTCAGGACCACCGGCGCCGAACCCGCCACGAACGGGGTCGCATGCTCGTAGCGCAGCACGTTCGCCTCCAGCGCCTCCTTCTGATGCGCGCGATCGCGCTGCCAGAAGCCGAGCCGCACGGTCAGCGCGATCACGGCGAGGATCAGCAGCGCGGGCAGCCAGCGCAGCTTCATGTTCGGACTCCGGAACGATCCCGCGCGCGCGAGCGAAGTGAGATAATCCCCGGGTCATCGACGCCACGCCGCTCAACGGCCAGTTCCATGCACATCCTCGTTCCCATCGCCTTTGCGCTGATCCTCGCGAGCCTCGCCTCGGCCCTCTATTTCATGATGCACGACCGGGGTCAGACGAAACGGATGGTCTGGTCGCTCGCCACGCGTGTCGGCCTGTCGATCTCCCTGTTCCTGTTCATCCTGTTCGCGAACTGGATGGGCTGGATCCATTCGACCGGCATCCCGCTCGGCCGCTGAGGCGACCTCCCTCGTTCTCCATCCCGCTCCTGCAGCGGGCCGGCACGTTCATGCCGGCCGCGGCCCTGCCCGCCGCCTAGGACAGCCAGTACACCACCACGTAAAGCCCCAGCCACACCACGTCGACGAAGTGCCAGTACCATGCCGCGCCCTCGAAGGCGAAATGGTGATCGGGCTTGAAGTGCCCGCGCAGCATCCGCACCAGCACCACCGTCAGCATGGTGCCGCCGAGGAACACGTGGAAACCGTGGAAGCCCGTCAGCAGGAAGAAGGTCGAGCCGTAGACGCCCGAGGCCAGCGTCAGGTTCAGCTCGTGATAGGCGTGGAAATACTCGAAGCCCTGCAGGAACAGGAAGGACACGCCGAGCACGATGGTGGCCGCCAGCCAGGCGATCGCCTTGCGGCGGTGATCCTCGCGCAGCGCGTGGTGCGAGACCGTCAGCGTCGCGCCCGAGCTCAGCAGCAGCGCGGTGTTGATGGTCGGCACCGGCCACGGGCCCATGGTGCGGAAGTGCCCGGCCAGCGCCGCCGGCCCCTCGTTGGGCCAGACCGCGCTGAAGTCCGGCCAGATCAGCCGGTAGTCGAGGCTGCCGAGCTGGTGCATGGCGATCTCGCGGGCATAGAACAGCGCCCCGAAGAAGGCGCCGAAGAACATCACCTCGGAGAAGATGAACCAGCTCATGCTCCAGCGATACGACTTGTCGACGCGCTGGCCGTACATGCCGCCTTCCGATTCGGAGATCGCGTCGCCGAACCAGTGGTAGAGCACGAACAGCACCCACAGCAGGCCGAGCACCACGGTAATCGGCGCCCAGCCGTGGCCGTTGATCCAGAGCGCCACCGAACCGAGCATGACGAGCAGGCCGAGCGCCGCGCTGATCGGATGCCGTGACGGATGCGGTACGAAGTAGTACGGGATTTCGTTATGACCGCTCATGCTTGATTCTCCATTTCAGTCCTGTTGTTTCCGGAATGCTCCGGACCGCCTCGCGTCCCTGTCTCATGTCCCGGCCTCATGCCTGCCCCGCCGAGCTAGCCGACCACCGCATGCACCACCAGCAGCAGCACGCCGATGAACAGCGCCGCCGCGATCAAGGCCGCCAGCAGCACGTGCAGCGGATTGAGCGACTGCGCGTCCGCCTCGAGGTCGCTGCGCTTGCGCACGCCGAAGAACGACCACATCACCGCCTTCAGGGTCTTGCCGATCGAACCTTGCGCCATGACGTCTCCCGCCTGCCCTCGTGACCGCGCCGCTCACACGCCCGGCTTGGCCGGCGCGCCCGCCGCCACCGAGGCCGGCGTATTCAGTTCGAAGAACGTGTAGGACAAGGTGATGGTCTTCACGTCCTTCGGCAGCGCCGGGTCGATCACGAACACCACCGGCATCCGTCTCGACTCGTTCGCCTTCAGCGTCTGCTGCGTGAAACAGAAACACTCGATCTTCTTGAAATACTCGGTCGCCTGCCTCGGCGCATAGCTCGGGATCGCCTGCGCCACCACCGGGCGGCCCTGGCCGTTGGTGACGTCGTAGACCACCGTCATCACCTCGCCGGGATGCACGTCGAGGCTGCGCTGCTCGGGCCTGAAGCCGAGCGGGCCGCGCGCATTGGCGTCGAGCTCGACCGAGATGGTGCGGCTCATGTCGACCTGCGTATTGCGCGCCTCGCGCGCGCTGACGTCGCGCTGCACCAGGTTGTTGATGCCGGTGACCTGGCAGATCGCGCGATAGATCGGCACCAGGGCGAAACCGAATCCGAACATCAGGGCCGCCACCACCACGAGCTTGAGCAGCATCGCGCGGTTGAACAGGCTGTCGGCATCGGCAAGCGGTTTCGACATGGTGAGGAATCCTCTCCGTCAGGCGATTACGTCGGCGTCATGAGGTCGAAGCGATCCACTGGTTGACGACGGCGATGGTGAAGAAGGCGGCGACCACGGCCAGCAGGATCAGGCCGAGACGCCGGTTGCCCGCGCGGATCTGCGCGGGGGTGCGTGCTGCCGGGCTACGGTTGCGGTTCATCGGCTCGGGCGCCTCGGGCGCTGGGTTGGGCGCCGCCGCCCGGGCCGGGCGACCAGCGCGTGTGCTGCGTCAGTCGACCGTCGGCGGGTTCTCGAAGGTATGGAACGGCGCCGGGCTCGGGACCGTCCATTCCAGGCCGATCGCGCCGTCCCAGGGCTTGTCGGCCGCCTTCTCGAGTTCGCCGCCGCCGCGATAGGCGGGCAGCGCGACCGCGAACAGGAAGTAGACCTGGGCCAGGCCGAAGCCGAACGCGCCGATCGTGGCGATCTGGTTGAAGTCGGTGAACTGCGCCGGGTAGTCGGCATAACGACGCGGCATGCCGGCCAGGCCGACGAAGTGCATCGGGAAGAAGGTGACGTTGAAGAAGATCATCGACGCCCAGAAGTGGATCTTGCCGCGCATCTCGTTGTACATCCAGCCGGTCCATTTCGGCGACCAGTAGTACCAGCCCGAGAACAGCCCGAACAGCGAACCCGCCACCAGCACGTAGTGGAAGTGCGCCACCACGAAGTAGGTGCCGTGGTACTGGATGTCGAGCGGCGCCATCGCCAGCATCAGGCCCGTCAGGCCGCCGAACGTGAACACGAACAGGAAGCCGATCGCGAACAGCATCGGGGTCTCGAAGCTCAGCGAGCCGCGCCACATGGTGGCCACCCAGTTGAACACCTTCACGCCGGTCGGCACCGCGATCAGCATGGTGGCGTACATGAAGAACAACTGCCCGGTGACCGGCATGCCGGTGGCGAACATGTGGTGCGCCCAGACCATGAACGAGAGGATGGCGATCGAGGCGGTGGCGTAGACCATCGAGCTGTAGCCGAACAGCGGCTTGCGCGAGAAGGCCGGGATCACCTGCGAGACGATCCCGAAGGCCGGCAGGATCATGATGTAGACCTCGGGATGCCCGAAGAACCAGAAGATGTGCTGGTACATCACCGGGTCGCCGCCGCCGGCCGCGTTGAAGAACGAGGTGCCGAAGTGGCGATCGAACAGCACCATGGTGATCGCGCCGGCCAGCACCGGCATCACGGCGATCAGCAGGTAGGCCGTGATCAGCCAGGTCCAGGCGAACATCGGCATCTTCATCAGCGTCATGCCGGGGGCGCGCATGTTGAGGATGGTCACCACGATGTTGATGCCGCCCATGATGGACGAGGCGCCCATCAGGTGGACCGCGAAGATCGCGAAGTCCATGCCCGGGCCCATCTGCGTGGACAGCGGCGCGTAGAGCGTCCAGCCTGCCGCGGTCGCGCCGCCCGGCGCGAAGAACGAGCCCACCAGCAGCACCGCCGCCACCGGCAGCAGCCAGAAGCTGAAGTTGTTCATGCGCGCGAAGGCCATGTCCGAGGCGCCGATCTGCAGCGGCACCATCCAGTTCGCGAAGCCCACGAAGGCCGGCATGATCGCGCCGAACACCATGATCAGCCCGTGCATGGTGGTCAGCTGGTTGAAGAACTCGGGGCGCATGATCTGCAGGCCCGGCTCGAACAGCTCGGCGCGGATGCCGAGCGCCATCACGCCGCCCGACAGGAACATGACGAACGAGAACAGCAGGTACAGCGTGCCGATGTCCTTGTGATTCGTCGCGAACAGCCAGCGTCGCCAGCCATGCGGAAGCTCGTGCGCGTGATCGTCGTGCGCGTGTCCCGCGGTTACGTCGTGTCCAATGCTAGACATGGATGTCTCCTGATCCGTATTCCGATTGACGTCGACCCAGACGACGAACGATCCGTCAGGCAGCCGGCCCGATTTCGACGCGGCGTGCTTCCTTCGCGTCGGCGCCGCCGGTGATCGTCTGCGGCTTCTTCAGCACGATGCGATCCTCGGCCACGCCAGCGGCCTTCAGCGCGTCGCGCACGGCCTGCGCGCGATGCTTGGCGAGTTCGGCATTGGCCGAGGCCGAACCGGTCTTGTCGGTGTAGCCGGACAGCGCGAGCCTGGCGTCCGGATGCGCGCTGGCGTACTGCGCCGCCGCATCGATCGCCGCCTTGGCATCGCCCGGCAGGTCGCTCTTGTTGGTATCGAAGTAGATGGTGGCCGGCAGCGCGGCGGCCTGGGCCCCGGCATTCGAGCCCGCATCCGAGGCGGCGGCAGCCGGCGCCGATGCCTCGGCGGCCGATGCGCCTGCCGCCGGCGCGGCCGCGGCCTGCGTGCCGCCGCCCTCGGGCATCTTGCCGTTGCGCGCGTCGGTGACCTGCCGGGGTTGCAGCACGTCGCCGGTATGGTTGCCCCAGGAATTGCGCTCGAAGGTGATCACCGAGGCCAGGTCGACGTCGGACAGCGAGGCCCAGCTCGGCATCGCGCCCTTGCCGTGCAGCACGATGCTGACGTGCTCGGCGATCGGGCCGTTGGCGATCTTGCTGCCGTCGAGCGCCGGGAACGCGCCCAGGCCCTTGCCGTTGGGCTGGTGGCAGGCCGCGCAATTGGCCTTGTAGACCTCCTCGCCGTGCGCGATCAGCTCGGCGCTGGTCCAGACCTTGTTCGGATCGAGCACGGTGGCGGCCGCCTTGGCCTTCTCGTCCTTGACCCACTTGTCGTAGTCCTCGGCCGACACCACCTTCACCACCACCGGCATGTAGGCGTGCTCCTTGCCGCACAGCTCGGTGCAGAAGCCGCGATAGGTACCGACCTTCTCGGCCTTGAACCAGGTATCGCGCACGAAGCCCGGGATCGCGTCCTGCTTCACGCCGAAGGCCGGCACGTACCAGGAATGCACCACGTCGTTGGCGGTGGTGATGATGCGAACCTTTTTATCGACCGGCACCACCAGCGGGTTGTCGACTTCCTGCAGGTAGGTGTCGCTGATCGGCTGCTGGCCGTTCACCTCGCTGCGCGGGGTGGTCAGCGTCGAGACGAAGCTGATGCCCTCGCCCGGCCCCTTCACGTAGTCGTAGCCCCATTTCCACTGGTAGCCGGTGACCTTCACGGTCAGGTCGGCATTGGTGGTGTCCTTCATCGCCACCACCGACTTGGTGGCCGGCAGGGCCATCAGCACCACGATCACGAACGGCACGATGGTCCAGATGATCTCGACCGTGGTGCTCTCGTGGAAATTGGCGGCCTTGTGGCCGCGCGACTTGCGGTGGGCGAAAACCGAATAGAACATCACGCCGAACACGCCGACGAAGATCACCGTGCAGAGGATCAGCATCATGGTGTGCAGGTCGTACAGTTCCTGCGCGATCTTCGTGACGGGGGGCTGGAGGTTGATCTCGTTGACGCGGGGGCCGCCCGGGCTATCGCCGACGGCCAGTGCCGCACCGGACGCGATGAGTCCGCAGACTGCCAGCAAACCAGTGAGGGCGCGCTTGATTGTTTTCATGGCTTCCTTACCCAAAATTGTCATTCCTACCCTCCCCGCCGCCGGCAGCTCGCGGCGGCCGCCTCGATCAGCCGCAACGCATCAACCACAGACGCAACTCGCGAGCGAACTGGGCTCGCCGATGCTGCGCGAGATGCTGCCCGACCACGACGCTCTGCCCGCGTGACACGATCCGCACCGGATCGCGCGGCGTGAGCCCCGCCTCGACCCGCACCCAGCGCGGATTGAACTCGAGGCGCGTCATGCGCTCCGCACTCATCCGCTCGATCAGCAGCCGATGAGGAAACAGCCTGATACGTTCGTAATCGACTGCGTGACGCGCATACATGGCGAATGCAACGCCGACTGCCAGCAGCTCGACGCCGGTGAACGGCAGCACGAGCCAGGCACCGCGCCACGACAGCAGCACGGCGATCGCAAGCGAGAAAGCGGCCAGCGACGCGTAGCACGCGACGAACTGGCGCGGAGACACCGAACAATTGCGCTTGATGAGCCAGTCCATCAGAACTGTTTCGGTGTCCGTGAAACCCATCGTTCCATCCATCGCTGCCTCTCGCGATCGGCATCGAAGCTGGCCCGCATCGGCCTCTGCCGCCCTGTATTGTGGGACGCTTGCAGGACGGCAAACTGACGCATTATAGGCGTGAAAAACCGCATCCACAAGCAAGCGCCTATTGCCCGCAAACCCAAGCTGGGCAAGCGTTCCAGCCATTTTATAAGGTTTTTCGGAGTCGTTTTCCAGTGCTAATTTCAAGCATAACGAAACCCCTCTTTACCGCGTCAAGGATTCTTGGGACGACCTCGCCCGATATCCTCGATCCGCACGATGCCATGGCCATCGGCGGTGGTGCGCGGCACGGCCTTCCAGGCGTGCCCGTAGATCACTTCGAACGTCAGCGCGATCGTGCCGTCGTCGCGGCGACGGGCCTCGAGCGCGTCCTTCAGGGCACGCAGCGTGCGCGCCGGCAGCCTCTCGCCGCCTTCGCGCGGGAACGGATAGGCGCCCCAGCGGCGCACGTCGGCCAACAGTGATTCGGGCGACTTGTAGGTGATGGTCAGCACTTCCTGGTCCATCACCGGGATTTCGAAGCCGCTTTCGACCAGCATGTCGCCGAGATCGTGCATGTCCACGAAGTCGATCACATGCGCGCGCGGCGCGCAATCGGTAACAGCCTCGGCTTCGGCATAGGCGGCACGCAATTCGCGCAGCGTATCGGGGCCCAGCGTGCTGAACATCAGCAGCCCGCCCACGCGCAGCACGCGTTGCCATTCGGGAAACACCAGGTCGGGGCGTGCATGCCAGTGCAGCGCGAGATTCGACCACAGGAAGTCGAAGGCCGCGCCGGCGAACGGCAGGGCCGCGAAATCGGCCTGCGCCAGGCGCGGGCCGCGCTGGCCCAGCGCCTTCGACAGCGTGGCCGGCAGGAAGCGCCGCCAACTGGTGTCGGCCGCCTCTTGCGTGGCGGCGCGCGCGAGCATCGCGGCGGATAGATCGATGCCGTAGACCGGCGCCTCGGGAAAACGCGCGCGCAGCAGCGGGAGATCGTCGCCGATGCCGCAACCGGCATCGAGCACGCCCGAGGGCGCCACCTTGATGTAGTCGAGACGCTCGCCCATGCGCTGCGCGATCTCGCGCGGCAGGAACGACACCGCGTCGAACGCGGTGGCACGGCGATCGAAGATCCGCCGCAGGTGCCGGGGATCATTGGCCGGACGGCCGGAAGGGGCGGAAACGGAGGACATGTCGGGCAAACTGGCGAAGTGCCCGAAGTATACTCGCTCGCCTCGCGGGCTTCAGCGCGGGCGGCCCTGACGGAGAAGCTCCATGCGGAAGCCTGGAATATTGCCGTGCAGCACGTCGCGCGGCCGTTTCGCGACAATACGCCGGGCCTGCGAACGGCTGCTCGTCGCTGCGTTGCCGAATCTCTGCCTGTTATGCGGCAATTCGTCACGCAACTTGATTTGCGAGGCCTGCGACATCGCATATTGGAACGAATCGCGGCTGCGCTGCCTGCAATGCGCGCTGCCGCTCGCGGCGGATCGCGCCGGCCAGGAAGCCCGCCTCGGCTATCGCTGCGAACGCTGTCGCACGGCACCGCCGCCGTTCGATGCGACGCTCGCGCTGGGCGACTACCGGCCGCCGCTCGACACGCTGGCGCTGGACCTGAAGTTCGGCGCGCGGCTGGCCGTCGGCAGGCTGTTCGGCGAACGGCTCGCGCGTGCCGCGGCCGACTTGCCGTCCGGCTCGGCCCGCGTGGACCTGGTGCTGCCGGTGCCGCTCGCGCGGCGACGCCTGATCGAGCGCGGCTACAACCAGGCCTGGGCGATCGCGCGGCCGTTCGCACGCGACCTCGCGGTGCCGGCAGACGCGCGGCGGCTGGCGCGAAGCGTGGATACCGCGCCGCAGTCGCGGCTCGACCTGGCCGCGCGGCGCGCCAACGTCGAGCACGCCTTCGCCCTGGGCGGCGAAGTGCGCGGGCTGCACCTGGGGCTGGTCGACGACGTGATGACCTCGGGCGCCACGCTCGCCGCGCTGGCCGCCTTGCTCAAACAGGCCGGCGCGCGACGCGTGACGAATTTCGTCGCGCTGCGCACGCCGCGCGATTAGGCCGGACGGCAAGCGATCTGCGCCAGATCGTTGCCGACGCATCGGCTTCGCCAAAGCGTGCATCGAGGTGACGATACGGTGACGCGTCGCCGCCGCGTCATGCAGGGACGATGTATGGAGTGCCGTCGAGACACCGCCGGCACGACTGCATGCAGTCGAGGAAACATTTCAAGCAACTGGAAACGCATATGTTCAACGTCGTACTCGTCGAGCCCGAAATTCCGCCGAACACCGGCAACGTGATCCGTCTGTGCGCCAATACCGGCGCGCGGCTGCACCTGATCGAGCCGCTCGGCTTCCCGCTCGACGACGCGAAGCTGCGCCGCGCCGGGCTCGACTATCACGAATACGCGCAGATGCAGGTGCATCGCGACTGGGATGCCTTCCTCGCCCAGGAGCAGCCGGACCCGGCGCGCCTGTTCGCCTTCACCACGCGCGGCTCGGGGCGCTTCCACGATCACGCCTTCACGCCCGGCGACTGGTTCGTGTTCGGCGCCGAGACGCGCGGCCTGAGCGAGTCCATGCTGGAACGCTTCCCGAACGAGCAGCGCGTGCGGCTGCCGATGCGACCCGGCAATCGCAGCCTCAACCTGTCGAATACGGTGGCGGTGGTGGTGTTCGAGGCCTGGCGCCAAGCCGGCTTCGAGGGCGGCGCATGATGCGCTGCCGCATCGATGGCAAGCAATCCCAAATGATCGCCCGGCCTCAGAGCCGGGCGAGTTCGGTCTTGTAGTGCCCGAGCATGGCCTCGTCGAAGCAGGCGAACACGATGCGCGTGAAACCGGCGCCCGGCAGCATCGACACCACGGTGCTCACCGCGATCTGGACCGCGATCTCGGGCGGGAAGCGATACACGCCGCAGCTGATCGCCGGGAACGCGAGCGAGGCGCAGCCCGCCGCGGCCGCCACCTCGAGCGAACGCCGGTAGCAGGAGGCGAGCTGCTCGGCCTCGCCGGACATGCCGCCGTGCCAGACCGGCCCGACCGTGTGGATCACGTGCCGCGCCGGCAGATGGTAGGCACCGGTGAGCTTGGCATCGCCGGTCGCGCAGCCGCCCAGGCTCCGGCATTCGGCCAGCAGTTCGGGGCCCGCGGCGCGATGGATCGCGCCGTCCACGCCGCCGCCGCCGAGCAGGGACTCGTTGGCCGCATTGACGATCGCATCGAGCGCGAGCGTGGTGATGTCGACTACGCGCGCGTCGACACGGGTGGCACCGATCATGAGCATGCTGGCCTCCGCCGGGCAGGCGCCGGATAGTCGGGATAAGCGCAAGCGTAGACGCGATGCGGGCGGGGCGCCAGCCGAAGGGAAGCCCGGCCGGCACTTCGCGACGAACTCAAATGCCTCGCATTGGCGAAATTAAACGACGAAGCAAGACGATCGAAGGATATTCAGGAAAACGAGAAGAATCCCGCACCGACTCGGGCGACAGGCACGCAACACCCTCGCCCGCCCGAGCCAACACGCTCATTCGGCCTTGGCGTCGCGGCGCAGCAGCCCGCTCACGGCGTCGCGCGGCGCCACGCCGTCGAACAGCACGCTGCAGACCGCCTCGGTGATCGGCATGTCGATCGCCTGGGCTTGCGCGAGGCCCAGCACCGCGCGCGCGCAGCGCACGCCTTCGGCGACATGGCCGAGCGCCTGGAGAATCTCCTCGAGCGACAGGCCCTGCGCCAGTTGCTGGCCGACCTTGCGGTTACGCGACAGGTCGCCGGTGGCGGTGAGAATCAGGTCGCCGAGCCCGGTGAGGCCCGTGAAGGTTTCGGCGCGGCCGCCGAGCGCCACGCCCAGCCGCGACATCTCGGCCAGCCCGCGCGTGATCAGCGCGGCGCGCGCATTGAGGCCGAGGCCGAGCCCGTCGGCAATGCCGGTGGCGATCGCCAGCACGTTCTTGACCGCCCCGCCCACCTCGACGCCGACCACGTCGTCGCCGGTATAGATGCGCATCGCGCCATGGTGGAAAGCCTGCAGCGTGCGATCGCGGCAGGCCGCCGAGCCGCTCGCCACGGTCAGCGCCACCGGCAGCCCCTGGGCCACCTCGCGCGCGAAGCTCGGCCCCGACAGCACGCCATGGCTGGCATGGCCCGGCAGCGCCTCGGCGATCATCTGGTGCGGCATCAGCTCGGTATCGGGCTCGAAACCCTTGCAGACCCATACCAGGTGCGCCGGCACGCAGCCGGCATCGCGCATCGCCGCGCACATCGCGCGCAGCCCGGCCACCGGCGCGCCGATCACGCATAGCGCGTCGTCGGCCGCGCCATGCGCGAGCGCCGCCGCGAGCTCGGGCTCGCAGCGCAGCGCGGCGGGCAGCGGCACGCCAGGCAGATAGCGGGAATTTTCATGATGGGCATCGAGCCCGGAGAGGAGCGCGCGATCGCGCGCCCACAACAGCGTATCGTGCCGCGCGGCCAAATGCGCGGCGAGCGCGGTGCCCCATGCACCGGCGCCGAGAACAGCGACTTTCATACCCAGCACCGGTTCGTGGGACGCGTGCTCAGTTCAGCGTGGTGCCGTTCGGCGCGCCGTTGGCGGCACCGGCCTGCTGCTGGATCTGCGCGAGGCGTTGCTCGTAGAGCGCCTGGAAGTTGATTTCCGCGAGGTGGATCGGCGGGAAGCCGGCGCGCGTGATCGCATCGGCGATGTTCGAGCGCAGGTACGGGAACAGGATGGTCGGGCAGGCGATGCCGACCAGCGGGTCGAGCTGCTCTTCCGGGATGTTGCGGATGTCGAAGATGCCGGCTTGCTTGGCTTCGATCAGGAACGCGACCTTGTCCTTGACCTTGGCGGTGACGGTACCCGAGACGACCACTTCATAAACACTTTCGGCCAGGCGTTCGGCCTTCACGTCGACTTCCACTTCAACCGACGGCATGTCCTGTTCGAGGAAGATCGCCGGCGAATTCGGCTGCTCGAGCGACAGATCCTTCAGGTAGATGCGCTGGATGTTGAAGAACGGCTGGTTTTCGACGTCGGACATGTTGGCTCCCTAAAATTGATGTGGCGGCGGCCGGTTTCCTCCGGCCACCCGGTTGTCTTGTCGTGCCCGCACGGCACGCAGCCCCGTCCCGGCGCCCGGGAGAGGCGTCATTCTGCCGGAATCAGGCTGCTTCCAGAAGCGGCAGCAGGCCACCTTCGCGGTCGAGCTTGGACAGGTCGTCGTAGCCCCCGACGTGGGTCTCGCCGATGTAGATCTGCGGAACCGTGCGACGGCCGGTACGTTCCATCATCTCCGCGCGGCGCGTCGGTTCCTTGTCGATCAGCACCTTCTCGATCTGCTCGACGCCGCGCTGCTTGAGCAGGCGCTCGGCCATCATGCAGTAAGGACAGACCTGGGTGCTGTACATGACTACTTTATTCACTTCGCCACTCCTTGTTTGACGACCGGCATGCCGGCCTTCTGCCACTCGGCGACACCGCCTTGCAGCACATGGACCTCGCCGTAACCGGCTTCGCGCACGGCCTTGGCCGCCTTGTTCGATTGCTGGCCGTTCTGGCAGACCAGCAGCACCGGGGCACTCTTGTTCTTGGCGACCTGGCCGAGCCGGGAAGCCAGTTCGGCGTACTCGACCGAGCGCGCCGAGGGCAGGTGCCCGGCGGCATACTCGGCCGAGGGCCGCAGGTCGATCACGATCGCATTGCGCCGGTTGATCAGTTGGGTCGCCTCGGCGCTGGACAGGCCGCCGCCCCCGCGCCGCAGCGCGGGAACCACCAGCAGGCCGCCGGAAACGAGCAGGATCGCGATGAGCGCAAGGTTGGTGTAATCGGTAAAGAACGTCACGGAGGATCCGCCGCTAAAAAGAGAAATCGAAAAGGACAATCCTGCCATTATAAAATATCCGTCTGACGCGATGGCGACCCGGCTACGGACCCGCCTTTTGCGGCCCGCTTCCTTACTACCGACCAGCAAGCACTCATGTACAAGCTCGTTCTCATCCGCCACGGCGAATCGACCTGGAACAAGGAAAACCGCTTCACCGGCTGGGTCGACGTCGACCTGACCGAGCAAGGCAACAACGAGGCCCGCCAGGCCGGCGTCCTGCTCAAGGAAGCCGGCTACGCGTTCGACATCGCCTACACCTCGGTGCTCAAGCGCGCGATCCGCACGCTCTGGCACGTGCAGGACCAGATGGACCAGATGTACCTGCCGGTGGTGCACTCCTGGCGCCTCAACGAGCGCCACTACGGCGCGCTGTCGGGCCTCAACAAGGCCGAGACGGCCGCCAAGTTCGGCGACGAGCAGGTGCTGGTGTGGCGCCGCAGCTACGACACGCCGCCGCCGGCGCTGGAGCCGAGCGACGAGCGCGCGCCCTTCGACGACCCGCGCTACGCCAAGGTGCCGCGCGAGCAGCTGCCGCTCACCGAATGCCTGAAGGACACCGTGGCGCGCGTGCTGCCGCTGTGGAACGAGTCTGTCGCGCCCGCCGTCAAGGCCGGCAAGCAGGTGCTGATCGCCGCGCACGGCAACTCGCTGCGCGCGCTGATCAAGTACCTGGACGGCATCTCGGACGACGACATCGTCGGCCTGAACATTCCCAACGGCGTGCCGCTCGTCTATGAACTCGACGAGAACCTGAAGCCGATCCGCCATTACTACCTGGGCGACCAGGAGGCGATCGCCAAGGCCCAGGCCGCCGTCGCGCAGCAGGGCAAGGCCAAGTAAGCACGGCGCTCATGTCGTGCCGGCCCGGGCCTCGAGCCTGGACCGGCGCGGCAGCGGCCCTTGCCATCCTCCGGCACGAACGGCTCTTGCTTGCCACCGCGCCCACTCGGCAGCGTCTGCCCTCTCGATCGCGAGATGCCGAGATCCGGCGAACGAAGCGCCGGGTTCGGCTCGCCGCGCCCGGCGCCGCCGCCAGCCGCGCGCCAGTTTCGCGCCAGCCGGCCGCCGTTCCCGCCTCGGCAAGCCCGCGCCGGGCATCATCGCGCGAGATCGGGCGAACCCGGCCGCGCCGCCGCTGTCGAACCCGCTTCGTCGCCGCTTTCACCCGCCACGGCGGAGCATCGGGACGAACGGAGATATACTTGACCGTCCTCCCACCTTCACGCCATAGCCACACGCGCTTTCCGACGCACACGATCCTATGCGAATGAAATTGAAGAATATCGGCCTCGTTGCCGCGGGCCTTGCCACCGGTGTATTCGCGACGCTGCAGATTTCGGCGTCGGCCCAGCAAGCCACGATCACGACGCCGCTGCCGCTCGACCAGTTGCGGCTGTTCGCCGAGGTGTTCGGCCAGATCAAGCGCGAATACGTCGAACCCGTCGACGACAAGAAGCTGTTGACGGCCGCGATCAAGGGCATGGTGTCGAGCCTCGATCCGCACTCGTCCTACCTCGACAAGACCGACTACGAGGAACTGCAGGAACAGACCAAGGGCCGCTTCGCGGGCCTGGGCATCGAGATCTCGCAGGAAGACGGCCTGGTGAAGGTGATCTCGCCGATCGAGGACACGCCCGCGTTCCGCGCCGGCATCCGTCCCGGCGACCTGATCACCCGCATCAACGACAAGCCGGTGCGCGGCATGACGCTCGACAAGGCCGTCAAGCAGATGCGCGGCGACCCCGGCACCAAGGTCACCCTGACGATCTTCCGCAAGACCGACGACCGCACCTTCCCGGTCACCGTCACGCGCGCGATCATCAAGGTGCAGAGCGTGAAGATGAAGATGCTCGACCCGGGTTACGCCTATATCCGGATCACCAGCTTCCAGGAACGCACCACCCCCGACCTGGCCGCTCGCCTGCAGGACATCGCGCGCCAGCAGCCGAACCTGAAGGGCCTGGTGGTCGACCTGCGCAACAACGGCGGCGGCCTGCTGCAGAGCGCGGTCGGCGTGGCCGGCGCGTTCCTGCCGCCGAACTCGGTGGTGGTCTCGACCAACGGCCAGATCCCCGATTCCAAGCAGGTCTACCGCGACGACTACGACAACTACCGTCTGCCGACCTTCGATTCCGATCCGCTGAAGGGCCTGCCGGGCATCTTCAAGACCGTGCCGATGATCGTCCTGACCAATGCCTACTCGGCCTCGGCCTCGGAAATCGTGGCCGGCGCGCTGCAGGATTCGCATCGCGCGCAGATCATGGGCAAGACCACCTTCGGCAAGGGCTCGGTGCAGACGGTGCGCCCGCTCACCGCCGACACGGCGCTGCGCCTGACCACCGCCTACTACTACACGCCGAGCGGCCGCTCGATCCAGAACAAGGGCATCGTGCCGGATATCCCGGTCGACCAGTTCTCGGACGGCGATCCCGACGACGTGCTGGTGACGCGCGAAGTGGACTACACCAACCACCTCGCGAACACCCAGGATCCGAACGAGAAGAAGGAGCTGGAGGCCCGCGAACAGCGCCGCCTCGACCAGCTGCGCATCCTCGAGGAGCAGAACGACAAGAAGACGCCGGAGCAGCGCGAGAAGGATCGCAACCGCAAGCCGGTCGAATTCGGCAGCGCCGACGACTTCATGCTGCAGCAGGCCCTGAACAAGCTGGAAGGCAAGCCGGTCCAGGAGTCGAAGTCGCTGCTCGCGGAAAGCACCTCCAAGCCGCTGACGGCGGGCGCGGCCGCGCCCTCGGCCTCCGCGCCGAAGGCCGCCACCGCGCCGGCCAAGGCCTCCTCGGCCAAGCCGGCCTCGGCGCCGAACTAAGCGGTAGCCGGCGCCCGACACGGGCCATCGCGGCAGTGCCGCGGTGGCCCGTTTCTTTTGGTGGGCCCCAGCAACCGAGGCCCGCGCCGCGGGCCCGCAGCGAACGCGCCTAGAATATCGGCAGGCAACCCCAGGCTTCTCCCCTTCCCCGCGATGAACGACGAACAACTGCTCCGCTACTCCCGCCACATCCTGGTCGACGAGATCGGCATCGAGGCGCAGCAGCGCTTCCTCGACGCGCATGCACTGGTGATCGGCGCGGGCGGCCTCGGCTCGCCGGCGGCGATGTACCTGGCGTCCTCGGGCATCGGCGCGATCACCCTGGTCGACGCCGACACGGTCGACCTCACCAACCTGCAGCGCCAGATCCTGCACGTCACCGAATCGGTCGGCCGCAGCAAGGTGGAATCGGGCCGCGACGCGCTCGCGCGCCTCAATCCCGAGGTGGTCGTGCATGCCGTGGCCGAGCGCGCCGATGCGGCCTGGCTCGACGCCGCCGTGCAGCGCGCCGATGTGGTGCTCGACTGCAGCGACAACTTCGCGACGCGTCACGCGATCAACCGCGCCTGCGCCGCGCACGGCGTGCCGCTCGTCTCGGGCGCGGCGCTGCGCTTCGACGGCCAGATCAGCAGCTTCGATTTCCGCGATCCGGCCTCGCCCTGCTACGCCTGCGTGTTCCCCGAGGACCAGCCCTTCGAGGAAGTGGCCTGCTCGACCATGGGCGTGTTCGCGCCGACGGTCGGCATCATCGGCGCGATGCAGGCGGCCGAGGCGCTGCGCCTGGTGGGCGGCTTCGGCGAGCCGCTGGTCGGGCGGCTGATGATGCTTGATTCGCTGCGCATGGAATGGAACACCATGCGCATCGCGCGCCAGGCCGATTGCCCGGTCTGCGGCGGCCGCCACTGAGGCGCGGGCCCAAGCTCCCGTTTCCCTGATGCCATGAAAAAGGCGGGGCATCCGACCCGGATGCCCCGCCTTTTTCGTTTCCTCCCGCCAGAAGCCGCTCAGGCCGCCAAATCCGCCTTCGGCTCGGCCGCCGCGAGCTGCTTGAGCGCGAGCTGCACGTCCTCGGGCTCGTAGGAGGCGAGCACGTCGGCGGTCGGCTTCTCGATCGCCTTCAGGTGCGCGCGCAGGATCTCCTGCTTGACCACCAGCAGCTGGCTCGGGTGCATCGAGAACTCGGTGAGCCCCATGCCGAGCAGCAGGCGCGTCATCGCCGGATCGCCCGCCATCTCCCCGCATACCGACGCCGGCACGCCGGCGCGCTTCGCCTCGCGCAGCGTGTAGGCGATCAGGTGCAGCACGGCCGGATGCAGCGGATCGTAGAGATGCGCGACGGCATTGTCGGCGCGATCGATCGCCAGCGTGTACTGGATCAGGTCGTTGGTGCCGATCGAGAGGAAATCGACGCGCTTGAGGAACAGCGGCAGCGCGATCGCGGCCGCCGGGATCTCGATCATCGCGCCCACGCGCACGTTCGGATCGTAGGCGAGGCCCGCATCGTCGAGCTGGCGCTTGGCCTCGCGGATCAGGTCCAGGGTCTGGTCGATCTCCTGCGCGTGCGCGAGCATCGGCACCAGGATCTTGACCGGCCCCACCGCCGAGGCGCGCAGGATCGCGCGCAGTTGGGTGAGGAACATCTGCGGCTCGGACAGGCTCCAGCGGATCGCGCGCAGGCCCAGCGCCGGGTTCGGCGCGGTCTCGTAGCCTTCCTCGAGCGCCTCGAGCGGCTTGTCGGCGCCCACGTCGATGGTGCGGATCGTCACCGGCTTGCCGTTCATCAGCTCGACCGCGCGCCGGTAGGCGCGGAACTGCTCCTCCTCCTCGGCCAGTGCGTTCGCGTCGTTCATGAACAGGAACTCGGTGCGGAACAGGCCGACGCCCACCGCGCCCGCGTCGACCGCCGTCTTGGCGTCGTCGGGCAACTCGATATTGGCCAGCAGGTCGATCTGGGTGCCGCACAAAGTTTGGGTCGGCGAGAACTTCAGGCGCTGCAGCTTGCGCTGCTCGAGCGCCATCTCCGACTGCCGGTACGAATACTCCTCGAGCACGATCGGCGCGGGATCGACGATCACGATGCCCCGGTCGCCGTCGACGATGATCAGGTCGTTCTGGCGGATCAGCGCGCTGGCATGCTGCACCCCGACCGAGGCCGGGATGCCGAGGCTGCGCGCCACGATCGCGGTATGCGAGGTGCGCCCGCCCAGGTCGGTGACGAAGGCGCGGAAAGCCTGGTTCTTGAACTGCATCATGTCGGCCGGCGCGATGTCGTGCGCGACCACGATCATGTCGTCCTTGCCGCCGGCCGCGCCGCCCAGCGCCTGCGAGGCCGAGGGCGCGCCGGCCAGCGCCTTCAGCACGCGCTCGACCACCTGCTCGATGTCGGCCTTGCGCTCGCGCAGGTACTCGTCCTCGATGTCGTCGAAATGGCCGCTGATCACGTCGAGCTGCTCGGTCAGCGCCCACTCGGCGTTGTAGCGGCGCACCCGGATCAGGTCGACGGTTTCCTGCACCAGCATCGCGTCGTTGAGGATCATCGAATGCACGTCGATGAAGGCCGCCACCTCGCTCGGCGTGTCCTCGGTGAGATCGGCGCGCAGCGCGTCGAGCTCGCCGCGCACGGCCAGCAGCGCGGCGCGCAGCCGCTCGATCTCGGCCTCGAGCAGCTGCGCCTCGACGAGGTAATGGGCGACGTCGAGCGCCGCCGGCGCGATCAGATACGCGCGACCGATCGCGATACCTCTCGAAACGGGAATTCCCTGCAGCGTGAAGGACACGCGCACCTCCTGTCAGTCCGATCATGCGCAGCCCGCCGCCGCGCTGCGCCTATGACCCCGATTCGCGATTATAAATTCCGCGAACCCCGCGTGACAGCATGCGTCGCAGCATCGGCGGGCAATGATCTGTTGTCTGAATAAACGCAAATGCCGCGTGAACTTCTTCACGCGGCATTCGGGGCAGGACGGGACCGTGATGTAAAGGCTTACTGGCCTTCGCCGAACTTGTCGGCGATCAGCGCGAGCAAGGCATCCATCGCTTCCTTCTCGTCGGCGCCCTCGGTCTCGATGGTCACCGTGCTGCCGATGCCGGCCGCCAGCATCATCACGCCCATGATGCTCTTGGCGTTGATGCGCCGGCCGTTGCGGGTCATCCAGACTTCCGACTGGAAGTTGCCGGCGAGCTGGGTCAGCTTGGCGGACGCGCGAGCATGCAGCCCCAATTTATTGACGATGGTCGTTTCTTGCTGAAGCATGGTGTTCCGTTCAGGTAGGGACAACCGGCGCCCCCGCGCCGGCGGAAGAAGGACGGACGCTCGCGCCGGGCGAGCGGCCGCTCAATGCGTTTCGGTCTGCGGCTTGGGTTCGGGCGGAATCGGCGCGCACTCGCCGCAGCCGAGGCCCGGGCGCGGCGGCGGCGTGCCGGCCGCGACCTCGTGGATGCCCTTGGTCGAACCGGCCAGCGCCTTCTCGACCAGCGTGTCGATCGGGGTGGTGCGGTAGCAGACCGAGCGCACCAGCATCGGCAGGTTGACGCCGGCCAGCACGCGCACCCCGTCGAGCTTGGCGAGCTGGCCGGCGATATTGGCCGGCGTGGCGCCGTACATGTCGGTCAGCACGAGCACGCCGTTTTCCTCGCGCAGCCGCGCGATCTCCGAGTGGGCGTAAGCCATCACCTGGGCCGGATCGTTATCCGCGAGTACGTCGATGGCGCCGATGCGCGCCGGCAGGCCGCCGTAGATGTGGGAGATGCACTCCCGCAACGCGGTGGCCAGCGGAGCATGAGCAATGATCAGGATGCCTGCCATGTCAACCTTGCAACAATGTCGGCCCGACCGCCGGACCGGATGCCAGGAATAAACCTACCGGGCGAACGGGCATTGTAGCAGGCCGGTTTCGGGGCCAGTCCACATCGTGGGCCGGCCGCGCTGCCGATCCGGCGGCGGGGGACCTGCGCGGCCGCCGCCGGTGCAAAGCATGATTCTCAGCCGACCGCGCGCTCCAGCGCGTCGACGAACATCGCCGCGACGTCGAAGCCGGTCTGCTCCATGATCTCGCGGAAGCAGGTCGGGCTGGTCACGTTGACCTCGGTGAGCCAGTCGCCGATCGCGTCGAGCCCGACCAGCAGCAGGCCGCGCGCGGCCAGCACCGGCCCGAGCGCGGCGGCGATCTCGCGATCGCGCTCGGTGAGCGGCTGGGCCACGCCCACGCCGCCGGCGGCCAGGTTGCCGCGCACCTCGTTGCCCTGCGGGATGCGCGCCAGCGAATACGGCACCGGCTCGCCGCCGATCAGCAGGATGCGCTTGTCGCCCGCCTTGATCTCGGGAATGAACTTCTGGATCATCAGCGAGCGGCGGCCGTCCTCACCGAGCATCTCGACGATCGAACCCAGGTTCATGCCGTCGGCCTTGACGCGGAACACGCCCATCCCGCCCATGCCGTCGAGCGGCTTGACGATCACGTCGCCGTGCTCGGCGTGGAAGGCACGCAGCCGCGCCACGTCGCGCGTGACCAGGGTCGGCGCCACGAACTGCGGGAATTCGCCGATCGCGAGCTTCTCCGAATGATCGCGGATCGCCTGCGGGCGATTGACGATCCTCGCCCCGGCGCGCTCGGCCATCTCCAGCAGCCAGGTGGAGGTCACGTACTCCATGTCGAAGGGCGGATCCTTGCGCATCAGCACCGCGCCGAAGGACGTCAGCGCGCGCGACTCGGCCGCGCCGGCCTCGAACCAGGTGTCGCGATGCAGGTCGGCCGTGTCGCCGACGATCGTCACGCGCCGCACGTCGGCCTCCACCGAGCTGCCGGTCCAGGCCAGCTGCTGCGGCTCGCAGGCGTGGATCGTGTGCCCGCGCCGCGCCGCCTCGGCCATCATCGCGTAGGTCGAATCCTTGTAGATCCGGAAACGATCGAGCGGGTCGGCGATAAAGAGAATGTCCATGCGGGTCCTGGTGATGGCTGGCTGAGTGTGGCTGTCTTGATCTCGCGCGGGCGGGCCCGCTCAGACCTGGATCGCCTCGGGATCGGTCTTCTCGAGCTCGATCGAGGAGGCGAGCAGGCCGAGCCGGCCGACCACGCCATACATGTAGAAGCGGTTCGGCGGCGCGGCGCCCGGCTTGGCATGCGCGTCCGGCAGGGCGGTGTGCTCGAAGCCGAGCGGCACATAGTGCATGCCCGGCGCGTTGAGGTTCTGGTCGCGTTCGCGCGCCGAGTGGGTGCGGTAGAAGCCGCCCACCACGTAGCGGTCGATCATGTACACCACCGGCTCGGCCACGTCGTCGCCGATCCGCTCGAAGGTATACACGCCTTCCTGCACGATCACGTCGCTGACCGGCAGCCCGGCCTTGGTCTCGGACATCTGGGCGCGCTCGAGCTTGGTCATGCCGCCGATCTCGGAAGCATCGTGCACGGTCATCACGCCGCGGCCCGCGGTGCCCGCGTCGGCCTTCACCACCACGTAGGGCTTCTCGCTGATGCCGTATTCGCGATACTTGCGCGCGATCTTCTTGAGCACCGCGTCGATCGCGTCGGCCAGCGCCTCGCCGCCGTTGCCGGCCTGCCAGTCGATGCCGCCCACGTGGGCGAAATAGGGATTCACCATCCAGGGGTCGACGCCGACCATCTTCGCGAACTTCTTGGCCACGTCGTCGTAGCAGGCGAAGTGGGTCGACTTGCGACGCACCGCCCAGCCCGCGTGCAGCGGCGGCAGCAGGTACTGCTCGTGCAGGTTCTCCAGCACGTCCGGAATCCCGCCCGACAGATCGTTATTGAGCAGGATCGAACAGGGATCGAAGTTCTTCAGGCCCAGGCGGCGCTGCGAGCGCTCGAGCGGCTCGAGCACGATCTTCTGGCCGTCGGCGAGCGTGATCGGCGTGACATCGGTCACGCTCGGGTCGAGCGAGCCGAAACGCACGTTGAGCCCGGCCTGGCGCATGATGGTGGCCAGCCGCGCGACGTTCTCGAGATAGAAGGCGTTGCGCGTGGGCAGTTCCGGGATGACGAGCAATCCTTTCGCATCCGGGCAAATTTTTTCAATCGCGGCCATCGCCGCCTGCACGGCGAGCGGCAGCACTTCCGGCGGCAGATTGTTGAAACTGCCGGGGAACAGATTGGCGTCGACAGGCGCGAGCTTGAAGCCGGCGTTACGCAGGTCGACCGAACAATAGAACGGCGGCGTGTGTTCCTGCCACTCGAGGCGGAACCAGCGTTCGATCGCCGGCGTCGCATCGAGGATTTTCCGCTCCAGCTCGAGCAGCGGACCGTTTAACGCCGTAACGAGGTGGGGAACCATGAATCACTCGCGAACAGGAGAAAAAAGATTGTAGAGCAATTACCTTGCCCATTTGGGGATTGTTCCCGGCTTCGCAAGGAAACACCGTATCTTTTTCTCGCTATTGACCCGATTGCCGAAAGGGTTATCCCGGCACGGGATCGCGCGATTCACGACAGGGACATGAGCGGCAGATAGGGCCGGCATCGGCCCTTCAAAACACCCGGTCGAAAAAAAACCCGCCGGGAAGGCGGGCCGAAGTCGCTGCGCTCATTCTTTCGATCGGGCGGCGCGCCGTCGGGCGCCGCCGCCCGGGCCCCGGGACCTGGGGTCCTCGGGGCCTTCCATCCGATCATTACTCGACGTGTTCGCCGTGCAGGATCACGTCCAGGCCTTCGCGCTCCTCTTCTTCCGTGACGCGCAGGCCCATCACCATGTCGATCACCTTCAGGATGATGAAGGTCACGATGCCGCTGTAGAGCAGCGTGATCGCCACGCCCTTGGCCTGCACCAGCAGGCTGCCGTCGAAGCCGCCGATGTCCTTGACCGCGAACACGCCGGTCAGCAGGGCGCCGAGGATACCGCCCACGCCGTGCACGCCGAACGCGTCGAGCGAGTCGTCGTAGCCGAGCTTGATCTTGAGCCAGGTGGCCGACCAGAAGCAGACCACGCCGGCGGCGATGCCGATCACCAGCGCGCCGCCCACGCCGACGAAGCCGGCTGCCGGGGTGATCGCCACCAGGCCGGCGACCGCGCCGGAGACGATGCCGAGCACCGAGGGCTTGCCCTTGGCGATCCACTCCGCGAACATCCAGCCCAGCGCCGCGCAGGCGGTGGCGATCTGGGTGGTCAGCATGGCGAAGCCGGCACGGCCGTCGGCGGCCACCGCGGAACCCGCGTTGAAGCCGAACCAGCCCACCCACAGCATCGAGGCGCCGATCAGCGTCAGCACCAGGTTGTGCGGGGCCATCGCCTCGCGGCCGTAGCCGACGCGCTTGCCCAGCACCAGGGCCGCGACCAGGCCGGCGATACCGGCGTTGATGTGCACCACGGTGCCGCCCGCGAAGTCGAGCACGCCGTCCGAAGCCAGCCAGCCGGTCGGTTCCCAGACCATGTGCGCGATCGGCACGTAGACCACCAGCGACCAGATCGTCATGAACACCAGCATCGCCGAGAACTTCATGCGGTCAGCGAAGGCGCCGCAGATCAGGGCCGGCGTGATGATCGCGAAGGTCATCTGGAACACGCAGTAGACCGATTCCGGGATGGTCGTGGCCAGGTGGCTGACGGTCAGCGTGGTGGCCGTATCGCCCTTCACGTAGGCCATGCCCGAGAGCAGCACCCGCGAGAAGCCGCCGATGAAGCCGTTGCCCGGCGTGAACGCGAGGCTGTAGCCGACCACCGTCCAGAGCACCGTGATCAGCGCGGTGATCGCGAAGCTCTGCATCACCGTGGCCAGCACGTTCTTCTTGCGCACCATGCCGCCGTAGAACAGCGCCAGGCCCGGGATCGTCATGAACAGCACGAGCGCGGTGGAGGTCAGCATCCAGGCGGTGTCGCCCGAGTTGATCTTCGAGGAATCGACCGAGACGGGCGCGGTCGGTGCGGCGGGCGCGGCGGCGGCCGGCGCATAGGCATGCGAGGCCAGCAAGTCGCAATAGCCGCAAGCCGACAAGGCGTCGCGCGGCAACTCGTGCCGGTCGACATGCTGCGCCGCCGCGCAGATCGGCGCGTCAGGCCGATGCGCGGCCGCCGCTTCCGCCAGCTGGCTGGCGAGCGGCATCAGCACCAGCAGCCAGATGGCCAGCAGGCCAAGCCAGGCGGTCAGACGACGTCGGGAGGAGATGGGCGACAGCATCGCGCGATGGTAAACCACTGCGGCGCGATTTGCGTCGGGAATGTGTCAGGCGGGACGGCGGAACGGGCTTGCGCGCTGAAAGGTGAGGCGATTTGTCGCGTGAGGCAATCGGCGCTGGGGCTGGGGGCAGGCGCAGTGAAGACGAATGGTGGTTTATCGGGCGGTGGCGTCGCGCGGGGTGCGGCCCTTCACGCCAGAAGCAGGACGGCGCGAATGCGCGCGCCGCAGGCTGCCCCGCCCGCCGCGCGCATTCGCCGTGCCACGCTCACCCTCACGCGCCCGGCGCCAGGTCACGGATCGCCGGCGTGGCCGACGGAATCCGTCCCGCGGCCGCCAGCACCGAGCGGCCGGTGGCCGTCAGCGCCGGTCGCGCGACGCCGTCCTCGTGCGGCTCGACCGACACCAGACGGTGTTCGAGCAGCGTGTCGATCTCGGCGCGATCGGGATCGATCCCGTCGGGCGCGCCGTGGATCAGCATCAGGGTGGCAAGTTCGTGTGGGCTCAGCATGGTCGACTCCGAAGGCAGGGCAGCCGCGTTGCGAACGCGGGGACATCGGAAATACCGTATCGACGTGACGCGATGATGACGAAGGCCGCGCGCGGGGCGGCCGGGCCTGTCGCTACGGTGGAGCGTCGAGCGTGGCGGTGGCACCCGCGACATGCTCGATATGCTGTCATGGACCGCGCGCGACGGCCGGCCGTTCCCCTCGATTGTGTTACCGAGGATCACCGTTGCCAGGGGCGGTAAGCGAGGCCTCGCCATCGCACCGCACAAGCCGCGCGCGCGACACGGGCGACGCTCGCGCGCGAGCCCCGCCAGCGCGACGTCGCGACCAAGGCTGGCCGATGCTGCGCCGCGCGAGCGGGGGCGAAACGCGTCCTTGCATTGCGCTCGCCGCCCGGGCGAATTCACTGCACGAAACGCTGCAGCTCGATCGTCTTCGGCGCGCCGAAGATCTGCTCGGGCGGCCCGCTTTCCCACACGCGCCCCTGGTGCATGAACACCACCTGGTCGCTCACGGCGCGCGCGAAGCGCATCTCGTGCGTGACCATGATCAGCGTCATGTCCTCCTTGGCGAGGTTCTCCACCACGCCCAGCACTTCCGCCACCAGCTCCGGATCGAGCGCCGAGGTGATCTCGTCGCACAACAGCACGGCCGGCTTCATCGCCAGCGCGCGGGCGATCGCCACGCGTTGCTGCTGCCCGCCGGAAAGCTGTTCCGGATAGGCGTCGAACTTGTCGCCGAGGCCCACGCGCTCCAGCATCAGCTCGGCGATCGCGCGCGCCTGGTGGCGGTTGGCCTGCTTGACCACGGTCTGCGCCAGCATCACGTTCTGGCCCGCGCTCAGGTGCGGGAACAGGTTGTACTGCTGGAACACCATGCCCACCTTCAGGCGCAGCGCGCGCAGGTCGCCGCGGCGCGCGTCGACGGTGGTGCCGTCGATGGTGATCGAGCCGGCGTCGATGCTCTCCAGGCCGTTGAGCGTGCGCAGCAGGGTGCTCTTGCCCGAGCCGCTGCGGCCGATGATGCTCACCACCTGGCCACGCTCGACGCTGAAGTCGATGCCTTTCAGCACATGGTTCGCGCCGAAGTTCTTCTCCAGCGCGCGGGTTTCAACGAGCGGCATGCCATTTCCTTTGCAAGACGCGCGCCCAGCGGGTCAGCGGATAGCAGAGCGCGAAATAGATGAGGGCCACCAGCCCATAGACCAGGAACGGCCGGAAGGTCGCGTTCGAGATCACGGTGCCGGCGCGGGTCAGCTCGGTGAAGCCGATGATCGAGACCAGCGCGGTGTCCTTGACGGCCTGCACGCCGAAGCCGACGGTCGGCCCCACGGCGATGCGCGCGGCCTGCGGCAGGATCACGTGGCGCAACTGCTCGAGATAGCTCATCGCCAGGCTCGCCGAGGCTTCCCACTGGCCGCGCGGCACCGCCTCGACGCAGCCGCGCCAGATCTCGGCCAGGTAGGCGCTGGTGAAGAAGGTCAGGCCCAGCGTGGCGGCCACCCAGGGCGGCACGTCGAGGCCGGCCAGCGGCAGCCCGAAGAACACCACGAAGATCTGCATCAGCAGCGGCGTGCCCTGGAATATCTCGATGTAGAGCTTCACGGCGCCGCGCAGCGCGACATTGCTGGACACGCGCATCGCCAGCAGGGCCAGCGCGAGCGCGCCGCCGAGCACGAACGAGACCAGCGACAGCACCACGGTCCAGCGCGCGGCCAGCAGCAGGTTGTGGAGGATCTGCCAGAAGCTGAATTCGATCATCGCGCACCTCCCGCGCGGCGCAGGAACAGGCGCCGGCCGGCGGTATTCAGCACGAAGCGCAGCAGCAGCGCCATCGCCAGGTAGGCCAGCGTGATCACGAAGTAGGTTTCGAAGGCGCGGAAATTGCGCGACTGGATATAGCTGGCCGCGTAGCTCAGGTCGGCCACCGAGATCTGCGAGACCACCGCCGAGCCGAGCATGGTGATCACGATCTGGCTGGTCAGCGCCGGGAACACCTTGGCGAAGGCCTGCGGCAGCACCACGTGGCGGAACGCCTGGGCGCGCGACATGGCCAGCGCGGCGGCCGCCTCGTGGTGGCCGCGCGGCACCGCGGCCATGCCGGCGCGCACGATCTCGACCGAGTAGGCGCCCAGGTTCAGCGTCATCGCCAGCACCGCGGCCGTCACCTCGCCGATGTGGATGCCCAGCGCGGGCAGGCCGAAGAACACGAAGAACAACTGCACCAGGAAGGGCGTGTTGCGGATCGCCTCGACATAGGCGCCCGTCAGCGCGCGCAGCCAGGCCAGGCCCGGCGCGCGCGTGTCGTGCGCGGCGGCGCCGAGCACGCCGATGGCGAGGCCGAGCACGGTCGACGCGGCGGTGAGCGCGAGCGTGGTCGCCGCGCCGCTGGCGAACATGCCGGCGTAGTCGGCGAGATCGCCGAACTGGAGCTGGTAGGTCATCTCGAGGCTGGGTTGGTTGGGCTTCGGGAGGGGCGGCGCCGCGTTGGGCCGCCCCGGCAGGTCAGGCGCGGGCCGCGTATGGCGTCGCCGCGAGAGCGCCGCGGCGGATGTCGCCCGCGGGCCCGCGAGGGACGGCGTTCGCAGGCCCGCAACGGATCTCGGTCACGGGCTCGCGACGACCTTCGCTCAGGGGCCCGCGACGACGCTCGCTCAGGAGCTCGCGACCACCGTCGCTCCGGGCCGCGCGCCGCGCGTCGCTCACAGACCGGCCGGCAGCGGCTGGCCCAGCCACTTCTTCGAGATCGCGTCGAGCGAGCCGTCCTTCCTGGCCTGGGCGATCGCCGCGTCGACCTTGGCCAGCAGGCGCGGCTCGTTCTTGTTCAGGCCGACGAAGCAGGGCGAGTTCTTGATCACGAACTTGGTTTCGGGGCGGCGCGGCGGGTTCCGGGCGAGGATCGCCGCCGCCACGATGTTGCCGGCCGCGATCAGCTGCACCTGGCCCGACAGGAAGGCCTGGATGGTCGCGTTGTTGTCCTCGAAGCGCTTGATGGTGGCGTTCGGCGCCATCTGGGTCAGCGCGATCTCCTCCAGCGCGCCGCGCGTGGCGCCGACGGTCTTGCCCGTCAGGTCGGCCGGGCCCGCCACCTTGATGTCGGCGGGGCCGAACACGCCCTGGAAGTAGGGGCCGTAGGCGGCCGAGAAGTCGATCACCTTCTCGCGATCGGGCGTCTTGCCGAGCGAGGAGATCACCAGGTCCACCTTGTTGGTGGTCAGGTAGGGAATCCGGTTCGCGCTGTTGACGGGCACCAGTTGCAGCTTCACGCCGAGCGACTTGGCGAGCAGCGCGGCGGTGTCGATGTCGTAGCCCTGCGGCTGCATGTCGGCGCCGACCGAGCCGAACGGCGGATAGTCCTCCGGCACCGCGACGCGCAGGGTGCCGCTCTTGGTGATGGTGTCGAGCGCGTCGGCCTGGGCGGCGTTCGCGCCGAACAGCAGCAGGGCGGGGGCGGCCAGCAGCGCGGCGAGCCAGGCGCGGCGGGAGGAGGTGCGGTTCGGTCGGAAATCCATCGCGGGTTCTCGGGTGGTCTTGTCGGTGAATCGGAGCGGTCTGGTCGAGCCGTCGTGGCGGCCCCCGGTGATTTAGCAAGAGCCGGGCCATGTGCCCTTCGGCTGGTCTGGCCACGCGGACCGGCGCGGCGGCGCGTCGATGCACCGTTTTTGCGCGGCGGCGATGCGTCATTCGGGTGCGCAAGCGCGAGGAAGGCGCCGAAAACGGGCGTGGACAGGGCTGGGCGGGATTCGGATCGAGCCGATCTGACGTGATGGCGGCCTGCGACAGAGGCGAAAAGCAGGCCCAGGCTTTGTTCATACTGGTATGACCAGTGAGGGCAAAGGCCGGCATTTCCGTTGATCGCGGCCGGCGGATGAATCGAATCATGTCTGCCGGGATCGGGCGCCGCGGCAAGGCTGGAGCCCCTGCTCCAGGCCCGGCGGCGGCCGTCGCGACAGGCGCCCGGCGGTCCTCGCCGGCTCGCCACGTCGTCAACCCGCCCCTTATTTCGCATGCATCGAGCGATTGCACAAAGCTGTCAGTTATATAAAAATGCGAATGATTCTTATCTTCACTTCGGATTCGAAGTGCTTGCCGCAAAAGGGGTTTCCTCGATGTCCGCCGTCCTCTCCGACGTGCAACGTGAAGTCAGCACCTTGTATCTCGACCATCACGCTTGGCTGCAGGGCTGGCTGCGCCGCAAGCTCGGCAATGCCTCGGACGCGGCGGACCTGGCGCAGGACACCTTCGTGCGGGTGCTGAGCGCCTGGAGCGGGGCCGGCGGTTTCGATCCGCGCGAGCTGCGCGAGCCGCGCGCCTACCTGAGCACGGTCGCCGGCCGCCTGGTGCTCAACCATTACCGCCGCCTGTCGCTCGAACGCGCCTGGCTCGAGGCGCTGGCCCTGCTGCCCGAAGCCTGCGCGCCCTCGGTCGAGGAGCGCTGCCTGGTGCTCGAGACCCTGCACGAGATCGACGCGATGCTCGATCGCCTGCCGCCCAATGTACGCACCGCCTTCCTGCTGTCTCAACTGGAGGGGCTGACCTATGCCGAGATCGCCCTGCGGCTCGGCATCAGCGATCGCACCGTCAAACGCTACATGGTGAGCGCCTACGAAGCATGCCTGCTGCTGACGCTGTGAGCGCGGCGGCCGATCGCGAGGCGCCGCCGCTCGATTGCGCGGTGGCGCGCGCGGCCGCCGGCTGGGCCGTGCGCTTGCGCGAGCGCGCCTCCGCCGAG
>NZ_VWWK01000063.1:0-34669 GCF_011753035.1 Burkholderia sp. Ax-1720
GCCGCGCCAGGCCGCCGAGCCGCGCCAGCGTCGCCGGCCGGTCCAGGTCGCCGACCACCGGCACCACGCCCGCGGCGGCCAGTTCGGCGCGTCGCGCCGGCTGGCTGGTCAGCGCGATGATTCGCGGCGGACGAGCCCGCGCGCGCAACTGTTCGACGCAGCGCATGCCTACATCGCCGCAGCCGACGATCAGGACGCGCGAGCGGCGCAGGATTCGTGTCGCAATCATGGTGTTACCGGAATTCGTAGCGCAAACATTGTAGCCGCCGTGCCCGATTCGCACGGTCCCCACTTTTGGTTCATGGACTTATGGCATTCAACGTAATCCTCAAGCAAAGCGGTCGACAGTTCCAGGTCGAGGCCGACGAAACCGTGCTGGCAGCCGCGCTGCGCCAGAACGTGCATCTGCCTTACGGCTGCAAGAACGGCGCCTGCGGCTCCTGCAAGGGGCAGATCGTCCAGGGGCAGGTCGAGCAGCGCCCGCATGCGGCCTCGGCGCTGTCCAACGACGAGCGCACGCGCGGGCTGGCCCTGCTCTGCTGCGCCACCGCCCAGTGCGACCTCGAGATCGACGTGCGCGAGATCGCCGGCGTCGATGGCGTGCAGGTCAAGAAGCTGCCCTGCCGCGTCAACGTGATCGAGCGGCGCGCCGACGACGTGATCGTGCTGAAGCTGCAGTTGCCGGCCAACGAGCGCATGCAGTACCTGGCGGGCCAGTACATCGAGTTCATCCTCAAGGACGGCTCGCGCCGCAGCTACTCGATGGCCAGCGCGCCGCACGAGGAAGGCCCGGTCGAGCTGCATATCCGCCACCTGCCCGGCGGCAAGTTCACCGACCACGTCTTCAACACCATGAAGGAACGCGAGATCCTGCGCTTCGAGGGGCCGCTCGGCACCTTCTTCCTGCGCGAGGATTCGGAAAAGCCGATCGTGCTGCTGGCCTCGGGCACCGGCTTCGCGCCGATCAAGGCGATCGTCGAGCACGCGCGGCATAGCGGTTTCACGCGGCCGATGCGCCTGTACTGGGGCGCGCGCCGCAAGAAAGACCTCTACCTGTTCGAGCTGGCCGAGCAATGGGCGCGCGAGATCCCGAACTTCCGGTTCGTGCCGGTGCTCTCCGAGCCCGACGCCGACGACGCCTGGACCGGCCGCACCGGCTTCGTGCACCGCGCCGTGGTGGAGGACCTGCCCGACCTGTCCGATTTCCAGGTCTATGCCTGCGGCGCGCCGGTGATGGTCGAATCGGCCCAGCGCGATTTCACCGCCCACCACCAGTTGCCGGCCGAGGAGTTCTACGCGGACTCCTTCACCAGCGCGGCCGACCTGGCCCACGCCGTCTGAGGCACGCGGCGGGCGGCGGACCCTGGTCCGAACCGCCCGCTCGCGCCGCATCTTCATGCCCGGCCGGCGTCGCGCCCGGCATGAAAATGCAGCGCCGACACTCGTTTGTCGCAAGCGAGCGGTTTACTTGTTGCCGCGTCATGCCGTATGCTTGCGCCATGAACCGCTTCCTGTCCGCCCTCCGACGTCGCCGCTCGCCGCACCTCATGGCTGCCGCCGGCTCGTCACGGACGCACGCGTAACCCCCTCTTCGTTACGCACTAGCTGTTCGAACCACCAAGCCACGGCATTCCGTGGCTTTTTTGTTGTCTTTTTTTCCCTTGTCGCTACCCGCTGGAGCTCGCTGCCATGCCTCTGAACGAATTTCCGATCGACTCGCTGATGTACATCACGAACCGCCCCGACATCGTGTTCACGCACGGCAAGGGTTCCTGGCTCTACGATCACACCGGCAAGCGCTATCTGGATTTCATCCAGGGTTGGGCGGTCAACAGCCTGGGCCACTGCAACGACGGCGTGGTCGAGGCGCTGAAGACCCAGGCCGAGCGCCTGCTGAACCCCTCGCCGGCCTTCTACAACGAGCCGATGGCCAAGCTCGCCGGCCTGCTCACGCAGCACAGCGTGTTCGACAAGGTGTTCTTCGCCAACAGCGGCGCCGAGGCCAACGAAGGCGCGATCAAGCTCGCGCGCAAGTGGGGCCGCAAGTTCAAGGACGGCGCCTACGAGATCATCACCTTCGACCACAGCTTCCACGGCCGCACCCTCGCCACCATGTCGGCCAGCGGCAAGCCCGGCTGGGACACGATCTACGCGCCGCAGGTGCCGGGCTTCCCGAAGGCCGAGCTCAACGACATCGCCTCGGTCGAGAAGCTGATCACCGGCAAGACCGTCGCCGTGATGCTCGAGCCGATCCAGGGCGAAGGCGGCGTGATCCCCGCCACCCGCGAATTCATGCAGCAACTGCGCGAGCTCACCCGCAAGCACAATCTGCTGCTGATCGTCGACGAGGTGCAGAGCGGCTGCGGGCGTGCCGGCACGCTGTTCGCCTACGAGCTGTCGGGCGTCGAGCCGGACATCATGACGCTCGGCAAGGGCATCGGCAGCGGCGTGCCGCTCGCCGCGCTGCTGGCCAAGGCCGAGGTGGCGGTGTTCGAGGCCGGCGACCAGGGCGGCACCTACAACGGCAACCCGCTGATGACGGCGGCCGGCTACTCGGTGATCTCGCAACTGGTGGCGCCGGGCTTCCTCGAGAGCGTGCGCGAGCGCGCCGACTACCTGAAGCAGAGCCTGCTGCAACTGTCGGAGGAACGCGGCTTCGAGGGCGAGCGCGGCGAGGGCCTGCTGCGCGCCCTGCTGCTGGGCAAGGACATCGGCCCGCAGATCGTCGAGAAGGCGCGCGACATGGGCCCGGACGGCCTGCTGCTGAACGCGGCGCGCCCCAACCTGCTGCGCTTCATGCCGGCGCTGAACGTGACGAACGCGGAAATCGACCAGATGATGGCGATGCTGCGCTCGATCCTCGACACGCTCTGATCGGACGACGAGGCCCACCATGCATTCCGACGACGAGGACCTGAGCATCCGGATCTTCGAGCGCGCCGACACCGAGCGGGTGATCGCGCTCTGGATCGAGGCCTTCCCGAGCTACTCGGAGCGCAGCGCGCCGCATCGAGATCCGCGCTTCGCGATCGAGATGAAGCTCGCCACGCAGCCCGAGCTGTTCTTCGTCGCGCTGCGCGGCGCGCGCCTGGTGGGCACCGTGATGGCGGGCTACGACGGCCATCGCGGCTGGCTCTATTCGTTCGCGGTGGCCAACGATGCGCGCCGGCTCGGCATCGGCCGCGCGATGATGGCGCACGCCGAGGCCGAGCTCGCCGCCCTGGGCTGCCGCAAGATCAACCTGCAGGTGCTGCAGGACAACGACGAGGCCTGCCGCTTCTACGCGGCGCTCGGCTACCAGGTCGAGCCGCTGGTCTCGTTCGGCAAGCGGCTGCCGATGACGGCCTGAGGCCATCCCGACGATCCGCGCCGGGCCGCGTTGGCCAGGCCGCCCCCCGGACGAAAAAAAGCCGCCACGGCTCATCACCGTGGCGGCTTTTTCATGTGCCGCGCGACACCGGCCTGTCGACCGGCGCCGCGTGCCTTCATCGCGTCATTCGCCCAGGTAGGCGGCGCGCACCTTCGGATCGTCGAGCATGTCCCGGGCATTGCCGGTCATGGTGACCGTGCCCGAGTCCATCACGTAGCCGCGGTCGGCCGCCTGCAGCGCGAGACGCGCGTTCTGCTCGACCAGCAGCACCGTCAGGCCTTCCTTCGAGATCTCGCGCACCACCTCGAAGATCTTCTCGACCATGATCGGCGAGAGACCCATCGAGGGCTCGTCGAGCAGCAGCAGCTTGGGCTTGCTGATGATCGCGCGCGCCATCGCCAGCATCTGCTGCTCGCCGCCCGAGAGCGTGCCGGCGAACTGCGTGGCCCGCTCGCGCAGGCGCGGGAAGAAGCCGAACATGCGCTCGACGTCCTTCTTGATGCCTTCCTTGTCGGTGCGCAGGTAGGCGCCCATCTGCATGTTCTCGAGGATCGACATGCGCGCGAAGATCCCGCGGCCTTCCGGCACCATCGCCAGGCCGCGCTTGAGCAGCTCGTGGGTGGGCACGCCCTTGATCGACTTGCCGTCGTACTGGATGTCGCCCGCCGAGAACGGCTTGAGACCCGTGATCGCCTTCATGGTGGTGGTCTTGCCCGCGCCGTTCGCGCCGATCAGCGTGACCAGCTCGCCCTGGCGAACCTCCATGTCGACACCCTTCACCGCCTGGATGCCGCCGTAGTTCACCTGCAAGCCCGTAACCTTCAACATTGCCGCTGCCATCAGTGCACCCCTGCGCCGAGATATGCCTCAATCACCTTCGGATCCTTCTGCACGTCCTGCGGCAGACCCTCGGCGATCACCTTGCCGTAATCGAGCACCGTCATCCGGTTGCACAATCCCATCACCAGCTTCACGTCGTGCTCGATCAGCAGGATGGTCTTGCCGTCCGAGCGGATCTTGTCGAGCAGGCGCGTGAGCTCGACCTTCTCGGTCGCGTTCATGCCGGCCGCCGGCTCGTCGAGCGCGAGCAGCTTCGGATCGGTCGCAAGCGCCCGCGCGATCTCCAGGCGGCGCTGATGGCCGTAGGAGAGGTTGCGCGAGGTGTAGTCGGCGTATTGCAGCACGCCCACGTAGTCGAGCAGCTCGATCGCGCGCTCCTTGATCTCGCGCTCTTCCTGGCGCTCCGAGGGCGTCTGGAACACCGCGCCGAGCAGGCCGTGCCTGGTCCGCACATGGCGGCCTACCATCACGTTCTCGAGCGCGGTCATGCCGCCGAACAGGCGGATGTTCTGGAAGGTCCGGGCAATGCCGGCCTTCGCCACTTCGTGCACGGCGGTCGGCGTGTAGTCGGTGCCGTCCAGCTTGAACTCGCCCGAATCGGGCGTGTAGAGGCCGGTGATCACGTTGAAGAAGGTGGTCTTGCCGGCGCCGTTCGGGCCGATCAGGCCGTAGATCTCGCCCTCGCGGATCTTCAGGCCGACGTCCGACAGCGCCTGCAGGCCACCGAAGCGCTTGTTGACGCCCGTCACGGACAGTCGAATGTTCTCGCTCATTGCTTGTTTCTCCGTAAGCGTGCGTTAGGCGCGAACCGCGGCCTTCTTGCCGTTGCGCTTCGTGATCTTGGCGATCTTGTCCTCATGCTTCGCCGCCGGCCACAGGCCTTCCGAGCGGTACAGCATGATCAGCACCATGGCGAGGCCATAGAGAGCCTGGCGGATCACTTCGGTATCGACGATCTCATGGCCGAACAGCGCATGCTGCAGCGGGCCCATGGTGGAACGCAGCACTTCCGGGAACACCGCCAGCAGCACCGCGCCGAGGATCACGCCCGGGATGTGGCCCATGCCGCCCAGCACCACGCAGGCCAGCACCACGATCGATTCCCAGAAGGTGAACGATTCCGGCGACACGAAGCCCTGGAAGGCGCCGAACATCGAGCCCGACAGGCCGCCGAACGAGGCGCCCATCGCGAAGGCCAGCAGCTTGACGTTGCGGGTGTTGATGCCCATCGCCTTGGCGGCGATCTCGTCCTCGCGGATCGCGGCCCAGGCGCGGCCGATGCGCGAATGCTGCAGGCGCGTACAGACCCAGATCACCAGCAGCGAGCAGATCACGAACACGTAGTAGTACAGGTACACCGAGGTGATCGTGAAGCCGAACAGCGTGTGCGACTGCGACAGGTTGAAACCGCCGATGTGCAGCGGCGCGACGCCCGTGATCCCCTGCGGCCCGTTGGTGATGTTCACCGGGCGATCCAGGTTGTTCATGAAGATCCGCACGATTTCACCGAAGCCGAGCGTGACGATCGCCAGGTAGTCGCCGCGCAGGCGCAGCGTCGGCGCGCCGAGCAGCACACCGGCCAGCGCGGCCAGCGCCATCGCGCAGGGCACCACGATCCAGTACGGCGTATGCAGGCCGTTCGGGAACATCGCGGCGATCCACTCGAACTGCGTGGTCAGGTGGGGCGAGGTCAGCAGCGCGGCGACGTAGGCGCCCACCGCGTAGAACGCGATGTAGCCCAGGTCGAGCAGGCCGGCGAAGCCGACCACCACGTTCAGGCCCAGCGCGAGCATCACGTACAGCATCGCGAAGTCCAGCACGCGCACCCAGTAGTTGCCGCCGGCCGCGCCGATCACGAACGGCGCGGCGGCGACCAGGATCGCCAGCACCACGCCGATGGCCAGGGTCTTGGCGGGGTTGCGCTCTTCGACGAGCGTGGTCGAGGTTTCGATCGGTTGAATGGAAGTCATCTTGGTCTCCTTATGCGCGATCGGCCACACGTTCGCCGAGCAGGCCCGACGGACGGAACACCAGCACGATGATCAGCACCACGAACGCGAACACGTCCTGGTAGTTCGAGCCGAACACGCCGCCCGTCAGGTTGCCGATGTAGCCGGCGCCCAGCTGTTCGATCAGGCCGAGCAGCACGCCGCCCACCATCGCGCCGCCGAGGTTGCCGATGCCGCCCAGCACCGCCGCGGTGAAGGCCTTCATGCCGGGGATGAAGCCCATGTAGAAGTGCACGTTGCCGTATTCCGAGGCGATCATCACGCCGGCCAGCGCGGCCAGCGCCGAGCCGATCATGAAGGTCGCCGAGATCACGAAGTTCGGGTTCACGCCCATCAGGCTGGCGTTGTTCGGGTTCTCCGAGATCGCGCGCATGGCACGGCCGAGCTTGGTCTTGTGCACCAGCAGCAGCAGGCCCGCCATCACGATGAAGGCCACCGCGATGATCACGATTTCGGTCGGCGAGATCACCGCGCCGGGCGTGGTGTCGGTCGGGTGGATCACGTTGAGCGGATTGGTCGACAGCAGCTGCGGGAACGGCAGCGGGTTACGCGACCAGATCATCATGGCAGCCGTCTGCAGCAGGATCGACACGCCGATCGCGGTGATCAGCGGCGCCAGGCGCGGCGCGCGGCGCAGCGGCCGGTAGGCCACGCGCTCGATGGTGAAGCCGACCGCGGCGCAGACCGCGGCGGCGATCACCAGGCCGATCGTCAGGGTCGCGACGTTGCCCAGTTCCGGGAAGTGGTTCTGCAGCACCGTGATCGCCGACAGCGCCACCATGGCGCCGATCATCAGCACGTCGCCGTGCGCGAAGTTGATGATGCCGAGAATGCCGTACACCATCGTGTAGCCCAACGCGATGATGGCGTACACACTGCCGAGCACCAGCCCGTTGATGACCTGCTGGACGAAAATATCCATTAAAAGCTCCTTGGTCCGTGCCGTCGGACAGACGCTGCTCCACGCGGGTAGGCGAGGGATACACGCTCTCGACGGCACTGCGGGTACGAATAAATACCGATAAGGGTGATGACGTCCCGGCGCGCCTCGCGTGGCTGGTACACCACGGCCTGCCGCCGGGACGGATACAAAAACGGCACCGCACGATTCCGGTGCCGTCACGAGTCCCGTCGCTACATCGTCACGACATCGAGGACGTTGATCCTGGCCTCCATGAAGTCGTTAGGCATCCTTACACCCAGGTACGCCGCCTGCCGCCTGTCCGCGCCCGAGCGCACGCCCGCCGCCGGACGGCGAGCGAACGGAACCCGTGGAACGGACATGAGGTGAGTGGCGCGCGCTGCGATGCGCTCGTCCTGCCGGCTCGCGTTCCGGCACGACCGCGCGGCACGCCGCGTCGGCCTGATGTCGGCGGCGCCGGCCTGCTGCCCGGCGGCCGACCCGCCCGCCGTCGATGCGAGCGCATCGACGGCGTGGCGAGCTTGCCGCGTCGCGTCTGGCGCGATCGCGGCGGATCCGGCGCCGCGCATCGCGCCGCCGGAAATTCCTGCCCCGAAGACGGGCATCGCGACGCACGTCATCGGTGCATCGATCCTGCCCGCCGTCTCGCCCGCCCGCGCTGCCGCGCCGGCCGGCCGATTCAAGAAAAACGTATTCCGCACAATACCCAAACCGCCAAGAATGCCGGGCGCCCGAAGCGGGCTGGCCTGATGCGCCGCGCGGCCCGCGCGGCAGCTTCCGTTCTGCCCCGACAAATCAGCAATTTGCATGCCCATTGCAATCGGCACCGGCCATTCCGGGTCCGCCGAGCGGACCCGCGCGGCCCGCAGGCCACGCGCATGCATTGCTTCGATCCCCAAACAGACCTCGTTGTCGTTCTGCTTCCCGTTGTGCTGCTTCCCGTTCGACGCGCCGCGACCAGCACCAAGCTCGTCGTCCGGCCGGCGCCCGGCCACCTCGATGACCATCGCGCCGACACGCGCCGCCGTACCCCGTTCCCGCGCTTCGCGAAGGATTGCAACCCTGCCTGTCACGGAGGGGGCAACGGCCAACTCCTGTTGCATTAAATCGGTCTCCTGCACACTGCAAAAACCTCGTCTGCAATGCATTACGGCCTGAAAACGCGCGCATTGTAACTCCAATTTCAGGACGACCAATATTCCTGATTCGACAGGGTTTTCCTGCATTGCAACCATTTTTTTATGAAATGGACGCAAAATCATCGCAACCGGGTTGCACCTTATGCGAAGCGAGCAGTTGCAAAACGAAGAACGAAAGCAAAACCGAAAGGCAAAACAAAAGCGCGCCGAGTGGCGCGCTTTGTCGGGGGACGATCGGATCGGGGAATGGATCCGACGAATGAAAAGGATCGAACCTTAGACCGCGGGCGGCAGGTTGAGCCCGCGCGGAAGCGGGAACGAGACGTTTTCCTCGATGCCCTCGAGCGCGCGCACGTTGCGCACGCCGAGCTCGCGCAACCGCGCGATCACGGCCTGGGCCAGCACCTCGGGCGCCGAGGCGCCGGCCGTCACGCCGATGCGCCGCTTGCCGGCCACCCAGGCCGGGTTGATCTGGTCCGGGGAATCGACCATATAGGCTTCCACGCCGCGCTTTTCCGCGACCTCGCGCAGCCGGCTCGAGTTCGAGCTGTTCGGGCTGCCGACCACGATCACCACGTCGCATTGGGGCGCCATGAACTTGACCGCGTCCTGGCGGTTCTGCGTGGCGTAGCAGATGTCCTGCTTCTTCGGCTCGCGGATCGCGGGGAACTTGCGCTTGAGCGCGGCGATGATCTCGGCCGCGTCGTCCACCGACAGGGTGGTCTGCGTGACCAGCGCGACGCGCTCGGGATCGGGCAGCTCCAGCGCGAGCACGTCCTCGACGCTCTCGACCAGGTGCATGCCGCGCTCGACCTGGCCCATCGTGCCCTCGACCTCGGGGTGCCCCTTGTGGCCGATCATCACGATGTCGACGCCGTCCTGGCGCATCTTCGCAACCTCGACGTGGACCTTGGTGACCAGCGGGCAGGTCGCGTCGTAGATGCGCAGGCCGCGCACGTCGGCCTCGTCGCGCACCGCCTTCGACACGCCGTGCGCGCTGAAGATCACGGTGTTGCCCGAGGGCACTTCCTCGAGTTCCTCGACGAAGATCGCGCCCTTCTTCTTGAGATCCTCGACCACGTACTTGTTGTGCACGATCTCGTGACGCACGTAGATCGGCGAGCCATGCATCGCGATCGCGCGCTCGACGATCTCGATCGCGCGATCGACGCCGGCGCAGAAGCCGCGCGGCTGGGCGAGCAGGATTTCGGCGTCGGCCGCGACGGTCGGGCCGGACAGCGTATCGGTAATGCTCATGGTTACAGAATCCCGATGATTTTCACTTCGAACGTAATGGCCTGCCCCGCCAGCGGGTGATTGAAGTCGAACAGCGCCGAGGTCTCGCCCACTTCCTTCAGCACGCCCGCATAGCGGCCGCCGTCAGGCGCATTGAACTCGATCAGGTCGCCGGGCGTGAAATCCTCGCCGACCATCCCGTTCTCGCGCAGCGTCTTCATCGACACGCGCTGGATCATCTCCGGATTGCGGGGACCGAAAGCCTCGCCTGCCCCTAGCTGGAAGGTCGAGTGGTGCCCCGACTTCAGGCCGAGCAAAATGTTCTCGAGTGCCGGCGCGAGCTGCCCGGCGCCGAGCAGCAGGGTAGCCGGCTTGTCGGCGAAGGTGTTGACGATGTCGGCACCATCGGCGAGCGCAAGCCGGTAATGAAGCGTGACGTGGGAACCGGGCTTCACTTCTGAAATATCGATGAGGCTCATGTTTACTCGTTCAGTCCGCCGCCGGGCGGCACAGCGCAAAACCCCTATTGTAAGTCACCTGAGCGCTCGGGGCGGAATGTCGCCCCGCGGCCGGCCTCGCCCGGTGTTGCGCGCTCGTCACCGGAGAACAGCGGATGCCTTCGAATCCGAGCGGCGCGTGCCATGACGCGCCCGAATCGCCAGAATCCCCCTGCGCGCCGGCGGCACGGGCCGCCGAGGCGGCGCCCGCGCTGGCGGCGGTCGCGCCGGCCGCCGCCAGGCCCGTCGCGACGCCGGCCGGTTCAGCCGGCGCCCCTCGCAAGCGCAAGAAGCGCCTGGGCAAGGAGGAGTGCAAGAACCTGCCCCGCGAACGCCTGCTCCAGCGTGGCGCCGACGCGGTCACCGACGTGGAGCTGGTCGCGCTGCTGATCGGCAACGGGATCGGCTTCGGCCGCAGCGGCGACACCGCCCTGCGCGTGTTCAAGAAATTCGGCTCGCTGCGCGCGCTGCTCGACGCCTCGCACCAGGAGATCCAGGCCGTCGAAGGTATTGCCGAGGCACGCGCGGCGGTACTGATCGCCACCACCGAGCTGGTGCGCCGCGCGCTGGTGGAGCGCGCCCGCGCGCGCTCGCAGGTCGATTCGCCGGGCGCCGTGCGCGACTACCTGCGGCTGAAGATCGGCACGCGCCAGCGCGAAACCTTCCTCTGCCTCTACCTGGACGCCCAGCACCGCCTGCTCGAACTCGAGGAAAGCACCATCGGCTCGCTCACGCGGATGGCCGTCTATCCGCGCGAAATCGTGCGGCGCGCGCTGGAATCCGGTGCGGCGGCGCTGATCGTGGCGCATAATCACCCCTCCGGCGTGGTCCGGCCCAGCGCCGAGGACCGTCGCCTCACGCAGTTGCTGCGCGACGCGCTCGCGCTGGTCGACGTGCGGCTGACCGATCACATCGTGGTGGGCGAGAGCGAGACCTTCTCCTTTGCCCAGGCGGGGCTGCTCTGATATGGCCCCGTTCGAGGCGATGCCGCGCCGGGCCCATCAGGCGGGCCCGGTCGATCGACACCGGAAATTGGGTTGATTTTCCAGAATTTTTTCTGTTAGAATCGCCGTCTGACTTTTTTCCAACCAGTTCTGAAGCCAAAGAAGGGACGAGAGGTCTGGCCATCCAGTGTGGCTCGGTCTTTCCAAGACGGCAGCGGTCCGCAGTCGTTGAGCGAAGAAACTTCATCGGCGATTGAACCCGAATTCAGCGTATTAGGAGTGCTCTCATGGCACGCGTATGCCAAGTAACTGGGAAAGCGCCGATGAGCGGCAACAACGTTTCCCACGCCAACAACAAAACGAAGCGTCGCTTCCTGCCGAATCTGCAAAACCGCCGGTTCTGGGTGGAAAGCGAAAACCGCTGGGTGCGTCTGCGCGTCTCGAACGCCGGCCTGCGCCTGATCGACAAGAACGGCATCGATTCCGTGCTCGCTGACCTGCGCGCACGCGGCGAAGCCTAAGTCCAAGGAGCACGAAAATGGCGAAGGGCGCACGCGACAAGATCAAGCTGGAGTCGACCGCTGGCACGGGTCACTTCTATACGACCACCAAGAACAAGCGCAACATGCCGGAAAAGATGTTGATCAAGAAGTTCGATCCGGTCGTTCGCAAGCACGTCGAGTACAAGGAAACGAAGATCAAGTAATCTTCGCCTCCCTGGCCTGATGACACGAAAAGCCCCGCTCTCGCGGGGCTTTTTGTTTTCCGCGCGCGCCGGCCCAGCGCCGCGTCACGCGGGCGCCGTCTTTTTGTCTTTGCCGTGACACATTGCCACATGGATCGCGGTATGCTCTGCCTTCCTCTGCCAGGCCGCGCCGGCACGAGGGAAGCCAGCGGACGACAGCGCGGAAACGGAGAAGCAAGATGAATTTCGATGTGGCGATCGTCGGCAGCGGTCTTGCCGGTCTGTCGGTCGCGCTGAACCTGGCGCAGACGCGCAAGGTTGCGCTGATCGCGAAGCGATCGATGATGGAAGGCGCGAGCGACTACGCGCAGGGCGGCATCGCGGCGGTGCTCGATTCGGCGGACAGCGTCGAGAACCATGTCAGCGACACGCTGATCGCCGGCGGCGGCTTGTGCGACGAGACCACCACCCGCTTCATCGTCGAGCACGGCCGCGCGGCGATCGAATGGCTGATCTCGCAGGGCGTGCCGTTTACGCGCGACGCGGCGGCCGAACTCGGCTTCCACCTGACGCGCGAGGGCGGCCACAGCCATCGCCGCATCATCCACGCGGCCGACGCGACCGGCCATGCCGTGCTGGCGACGCTGAGCGAGCGCGCACGCAAGCATCCGAACATCACCTTCCTCGAAAACCATCACGCGGTCGACCTGATCACCTCGGATCGGATCGGCCTGCCCGGCGGGCGCTGCGTCGGCCTCTACGCGCTCGATGTGCGCACCGGGCTGACCGTGACGATCGAGGCGCCGCACACGGTGCTGGCCACCGGCGGCGCGGGCAAGGTCTATCTCTACACCACCAACCCCGACACGGCGACCGGCGACGGCATCGCGATGGCTTCGCGCGCGGGCTGCCGCGTCGCGAACATGGAATTCATCCAGTTCCATCCGACCTGCCTCTACCATCCCTACGCGAAATCCTTCCTGATCTCGGAAGCGGTGCGCGGCGAGGGCGGACTGCTCAAGCTGCCGGACGGCACGCGCTTCATGCCGGCTCACGATCCGCGCGCCGAACTCGCGCCGCGCGACATCGTGGCCCGCGCGATCGACTTCGAGATCAAGAAGCGCGGCATCGACTGCGTCTATCTCGACATCAGCCACCAGCCCGAAGCCTTCCTGCGCGAGCACTTCCCGACCATCCACGCGCGCTGCCTCGAATTCGGCATCGATATCGCCAAGCAACCGATTCCCGTGGTGCCGGCCGCGCACTACACTTGCGGCGGCGTGGTGACCGACCTGGCCGGGCGCACCGACCTGGCGGGGCTCTATGCGGTCGGCGAGACCTCGTACACGGGCCTGCACGGCGCCAACCGGCTCGCCAGCAATTCCCTGCTCGAATGCCTGGTGATCGGCCGCGCGGCCGCCGAGGCGATCGAGACGGCCGGCTACCAGCGCGTCGCGCACGACGCCCTGCCCGCCTGGGACGAAAGCCGCGTGTCGGATCCGGACGAGGAAGTGGTGGTCGCCCACAACTGGGACGAACTGCGCCGCCTGATGTGGAACTACGTCGGCATCGTGCGCACCGACAAGCGCCTGGCGCGCGCCAAGCATCGCATCGAGCTGCTGCGCGACGAGATCCAGGAGTATTACGCGAACTTCCGCGTCAGCCCGGATCTGCTGGAGCTGCGCAATCTGGTCGACGTGGCCTCGCTGATCGTCGAGAGCGCGCGTTCGCGGCGCGAGAGCCGCGGCCTGCATTTCAGCCGCGACTGGCCCGATACGCTGCCGAAGGCGCTGCCGACGGTGCTCTCGCCGCGCCGCTGAGCGACGCGCGAGCGCGTGGCGCGGCAATGACAAAGGCCGCTTGCGGAGGGTTTCCGCAAGCGGCCTTGTTCTTTCCGGGGATGGCGAGCCAGCGAGGACGGCGCATCACGCGCCACCATCGCCCGCGATCTCAGTCGACGATCCGCATCGAGAAATCGGTGGCGCGCACGTCCTTGGTCAGCGCGCCGATCGAGATCCGGTCGACGCCGGTCGAGGCGATATCGCGCACGGTCTCGGCATTCACGCCGCCCGACACCTCGAGCACCGCCCGGCCGCCAGTCACACTCACCGCCTCGCGCATCATCTCGAAGCTGAAATTGTCGAGCAGCACCGATTTCGCGCCATGCGCGAGCGCCGTGTCGAGCTGGGCCAGCGTCTCCACCTCGACCTGCACGGGCACGCCCGCCTCGAGCGCGAAGGCGGCGTCGAGCGCCTCGCCGACCCCGCCCGCCGCGGCGATATGGTTCTCCTTGATCAGGATGCCGTCGTACAGCGCCAGGCGCTGGTTCGCGCCGCCGCCGACGCGCACCGCGTACTTCTGCGCGAGCCGCAGGCCCGGCAGCGTCTTGCGCGTGTCGAGGATGCGCGCGCGATAGCCGTCGATCAGCGCGACGTAGCGGCGCGTGGCGCTGGCCACGCCCGAAAGCAACTGCAGGAAGTTCAGGCCATTGCGCTCGGCCGTCAGCAGCGCGCGCGCCGGGCCTCGCAGTTCGCAGACGGTGGTGTCGGCGCGCATCAGATCGCCTTCGCGATAGGACCAGCTGACCTCGATGGCCGGATCGACCGAGCGCATCACCGCCTCGAACCAGGGCACGCCGCACAGCACCGCGTCCTCGCGCACGATGATGCGCGCGAGGCGGGCCGGGCCGTCGGGCACCAGGCGGCCGGTCTGGTCGCCGCTGCCGACGTCCTCGGTGATCGCATCGGCGACGTTGCGCGCGATCGCCGCTTCGAAGGCCGCGCCGTATTCGCCAACGATGTCCTGGTAGATCGGGGAAACCGCCGTGCTCATGCCGCCCCCACGTTCGAGAACAACTGCGCATCGCGCTGCAGGTCGCCGCTGGCCTGGACGCGCCGCTTGTGCTGCGCCGCGAATTCCAGCATGCGATCGATCGGCAGGCGCGCGCGCTCGCCGATCGCGCGATCGACGAAGATTTCGTTATGGCCGCGCTCCAGCACCTCGGCCAGGTTCGCCAGGCCGTTCATCGCCATCCAGGGGCAATGCGCGCAGCTCTTGCAGGTGGCGCTGTTGCCGGCCGTCGGCGCGGCAATGAAGGTCTTGCCGGGCGCCGCGAGCTGCATCTTGTGCAGGATGCCGAGGTCGGTCGCGACGATGAAGCGTTGCGCGTCGAGCTTGACGGCCGCGTCGATCAGCTGGGTGGTGGAGCCGACCACGTCGGCCAGCGCCACCACGTTCTCGGGCGATTCCGGATGCACCAGTACCTTCGCGTCCGGATGCTCGGCGCGCAACAGGTCGAGCTCGATGCCCTTGAATTCGTCGTGCACAAGGCAGGAGCCCTGCCACATCAGCATGTCGGCGCCGGTCTTCTTCTGGATATAGCTGCCGAGGTGCCGGTCCGGCGCCCAGATCAGCTTCTCGCCGCGCGCATGCAGGTCGGCCACGATCTCCAGGCCGATCGAGGAGGTGACCATCCAGTCCGCGCGCGCCTTCACCGCCGCGCTGGTGTTGGCATACACCACCACCTTGCGATCCGGATGCGCATCGCAGAAAGCCGAGAAGTCCTCGACGGGGCAGCCGAGGTCGAGCGAGCAGGTGGCATCGAGATCGGGCATCAGGATGCGCTTGTCCGGGCTCAGGATCTTCGCCGTCTCGCCCATGAAGCGCACGCCGGCCACCACCAGCGTCTGCGCCGCGTGATCGCGACCGAAGCGCGCCATCTCGAGCGAATCGGCCACGCAGCCGCCGGTCTCGTCGGCCAGCTCCTGCAATTCGGCATCGACGTAATAGTGCGCGACGAGCACGGCCTTCTCGCGCTCCAGCAGCGCCTTGATGCGTGCCTTGAGCGCTGCGCGCTCCACCGCGGACGGGCTGTCGGGCACCTTGGCCCAAGCCTGCCCGACTCCGCACACGGCACCCGGCCGGTCGTATTCGACGGGTTTGATCGCGGCTTGCATCTTCCTCTCCTCTGCTCCTTCGCGCTGCCGATCGGCCGCCGCGCGAAAGCGGCGGCACAAAAGAAAAAACCCCGCCAGCGCGGGGTTTGTGACGTTCCGAAATTCTAATCGATTTCAGATCAGGCGTAGCGGCGCAGACGCGTCGCGAACTCCTGCAGCGCCTTGATGCCGCTTTGTTCGGCACGATGGCACCAGTCCTGCAATTGGGCCAGCAGCTGTTCGCGCGAGGCGTTCGAGCGGTCCCACATCGAGGCCAGGTCCTGGCGCAGCTGGAAGTAGGTATGCATCTTCTGGCTGTTGGCGAAGATCTCGGGCAGCAGGCGCTTCTGCGGCTCGTTCAGGCCCTCTTCGTCCTTGTGGAACCAGGAGCGGGCGCCGCGCAGCAGTTGGTACTTCTCGCTCGAACCGAGCTCCTTCAGGTGCGCGAGCTCCTGGCGGTAGGCGCGCTTCAGTGCCTTGCCGTAGTTCGCCATCACTTCGTAGCGGTTCGACAGCACGGCCTGCAGCGTTTCCTGGTCGACCACGGCCTTGCGTGCAACGAGGCGCGGCGTGGGCGCGATCTTCTTGACCTTGGCGAGCTTGAACGCCGACAGGATGCGGATGTACATCCAGCCGATGTCGAACTCGTACCACTTGTTCGAGAACTTCGCCGAGGTGGCGAAGGTGTGGTGGTTGTTGTGCATTTCCTCGCCGCCGATCACGATGCCCCAGGGAATCAGGTTCGTGCTCGCATCGGCCGAGTTGAAGTTGCGGTAGCCCCAGAAGTGCGCAAGGCCGTTGACCACGCCGGCCGCCCAGAACGGGATCCAGATCATCTGCACGGCCCAGACCGACAGGCCGACGATGCCGAACAGCGCGACGTCGATCACCATCATCAGGCTCACGCCGAGGATCGTGTACTTCGAGTAGACGTTGCGCTCGATCCAGTCGTTCGGCGTGCCGTGGCTGAACTTGCGCAGCGTTTCCTCGTTCTTGGCTTCGGCGCGATAGAGCTCGGCACCTTCGAGCAGCACCTTCCAGATGCCGCGCGTCTGCGGGCTGTGCGGATCCTCTTCGGTCTCGCACTTGGCGTGGTGCTTGCGGTGGATGGCCGCCCACTGGCCGGTCAGCATGCCGGTGGACATCCACAGCCACAGCCGGAAGAAATGGCTGACGGCCGGATGCAGGTCGAGCGCGCGATGCGCCTGACAGCGGTGGAGATAGATGGTGACGGCGACGATCGTGACGTGCGTGGCCACAAGCGTGGCCAGAACGATCTGCCACCACGAGAAATGCAGCAGCCCGTGGGCCAGGAAGTCGAGCACAGAATTCAGCAAGGCAGGTTACCTGTAATTCAGAGACGGCGCCGGTCAGGACCACGCGCCGACGTCATAAAAATGAAAGCATACCGCGTGTAGACGAAATTTTACTGTATCCGTTCCGGGCAACTGTCAAAAATGAATGATTGTTGCTACGGCGCAAGGGGCTTCCGGTCCAGCGCCGGACTAGCCCGGCGAAGCGGTCCATTCGCGGCCCGACAAACGGAAAAAGGGCCGTTTCAAGCGCCCGGCGCCGGGTCCGATCGTGCCCCATTCGCCCCGATTCCGGCGCTCGCCGCCGGGCCCTGCCCGACGATGCGCAACTCGCGCTGCGGCAGCGGCACCGATATGCCGTGCTCGCCGAACAGCCGCCACAGCTTGCGATTCACCGCCGAGCGCACGCCCGAGGTGCCGCGCGCGGCATCGGCGATCCAGAAGCCCAGCTCGAGCTCGATGCCGTCGGTGCCGAAACCCACCAGGTAGGGCGCCGGCGCCGGCTCCTCGAGCACCCGCTCGACATCCTTCGCCGCCTCGGCCAGCAACGCCAGCGCCGCCTCCACGTCGCTGCTGTAGGCGATGCGCACCGCCACCTTGGCGTAGCCGCGAGTCTGGAACGAGGACTGGTTCTGCACCACGTCGGTGATCAGCTTCTCGTTCGGGATCAGCTTCTCGTAGCCGTCCAGGCCGCGCACCACCGTGTAGCGAGTGCGAATCTGGGTGACGATGCCCTGCAGGCCGCCCACGTCGATCGCGTCGCCGAGCCTGAGCGAGCGGTCGAGCAGGATGATGAAGCCCGACACGTAGTTGCTGGCGATCTTCTGCAGGCCGAAGCCCAGCCCCACGCCGAGCGCGCCGCCGAACACGCCGAGCACGGTCACGTCGATGCCCACCAGCGAGAACCCGATCAGCACCGCCGCCACCACCAGCAGCGCGCGGCCGACTCGCGACAGCACCACCTTGAGGTTGGCGTCGAGCGTCGCGGCACGCGACAGGCGGTCCTCCAGCAGCGAACCGAGCCACATCGCCACCACCAGGGTGACGCAGATCCACAGGCAGCCCGACAGCAGCGAGAGCAGGCTCAGGTGCGCGCTGCCGACGTGGAAGCGCACGCCGTCGAGCCAATCGATCACGTCGCGCTGGATGCCGAGCACGGTGAGCACCATCGCCACCCACACCAGCACCGAGACCAGCTTCTCGATGATCGACAGCCAGGCGTGGGTATCGCCGTCGCGGGCGAAGGCGCGGCGCGCGACCGAAAACAGCAGGTAGATCAGCGCGATGCCGAAGAGGGGCACCAGCGCGAGCTGCAGCAGCGAGGTGGAGAAGAAGCGCTCGCCGACCTCCTGCGCGACCAGCAGCAGCACGCCGCCGGCCAGCGGGAACAGCGCCCGGTCCAGGCTGCTCGCGCCGGTGCCGGGGGCGCGGCCGGCGGCACGCCGGCGCGCCTCGATGCGCGAACGCAGCCAGCGCGCCAGCAGCCAGGCCAGCGCGAGCGTGCCGGCCAGCACCGCGAGCTGCCAGATCATCACCGGCTGGCCGAAGTCGCGCGCGACGCCGGCCAGCCGTTTCGACAGCAGCGGATCCTGCATGGCGCCGCCCGCGATCAGTTCGCCTCGTTGGCCGCTTCCGCACCCGCGGCATCGGCCTTGGCTTCGATGGCTTCGGCCGCGTCGGCGGGGACCGCCGCCTCGGCGCCGGCCTTGGCGGCAGCCGGCTTAGCCGGTTTCGCGCGCCGCTCCAGCACGGCCGCGAAGAAGCCGTCGGTGGCATGGCGATGCGGCCACAGCGACAGGTAATCGCCGGTATCGAGCGCGATGCGCTGCTCGGCCAGCACCTTGTTGGCCGGCACCAGCACGAAGTCGGGATGCGCGGCGAGGAACTGCACGACGATCGCCTCGTTCTCGGCCTCCAGCACGCTGCAGGTCGCGTAGACCAGGCGGCCGCCCGGCTTCACCAGGCGCGCGGCGCTGGCGAGGATCGAGCCCTGCTTGGGCGCGAGTTCCTCGATCGAGTCGCGCGTCTGGCGCCACTTGAGGTCGGGATTGCGGCGCAGCGTGCCCAGCCCGCTGCAGGGCGCGTCGACCAGCACGCGGTCGATCTTGCCGGCCAGCCGCTTGATCTTGGCGTCATGCTCGCTGTCGATCAGCACCGGGTTGACGTTGGACAGCCCGCTGCGCGCCAGGCGCGGCTTGAGCTTGGCCAGGCGCTTCTCGGACACGTCGAAGGCATAGAGGCGCCCGGTCGAGCGCATCGCCGCGCCCAGCGCCAGGGTCTTGCCGCCCGCGCCGGCGCAGAAGTCGACCACCATCTCGCCGCGGCGCGGCGCCATCAGCGAGCAGAGCAGCTGGCTGCCCTCGTCCTGCACCTCGATCAGGCCGTCCTGGAAGATCGACAGCTTGGTCAGGGCCGGCTTGCCGATCACGCGCACGCCGTTCGGCGCGAACGGGGTCTCGCCGGCCTCGATGCCGGAGGCCTTGAGCGCGTCGAGCACCTGGTCGCGGGTGGCCTTCTGCACGTTCACGCGCAGGTCCAGCGGCGCCGGGTAGTTGACCGCGGCCGCGAACTGCGCGAGCCCGTCGGCATCGAAGCGCTGCGACAGCGCCTGGTGGATCCAGTCGGGCAGGTTGGTGCGCACCCGCAGCGGCAGGCTGGCCGGGTCGATCTTGGCGACGTGGTCGAGCCAGGACCATTCGGCCTCCGACACATGGGGCTTGAGCGCCGAGCGGCCCGCCGTCTGCATCAGCCCCAGCAGGGTCAGGCGGCGCGCCGGCGTGCCGGTGCCGCTCTCGGCCAGGTGCGCGTATTCCATCTTCCGGCGCAGCACCGCGAACACCGCCTCGGCGATCACGCCGCGCTCGGCATGGCCGAGCTTGGGATGCGCGCGGAAGAACCGGCTCGTGGTCGCGTCGGCCGGGCCCGCGAATTTCAGTACGTCGCCGAGCAGCGTCTCGGTCTGGCCAATCAGAAAACCATGCAGCTTCATACACCCTCACCCTGTTTGTTGTTGTCATCCGCGACCAGCCAGCGGCAGGTGCCGTCGGCCAGCACCGCGCGCCCCGCCTCGAGCCGCAATTGCCCCTCGACGAACCAGCGCACCGCGCGCGGATAGAGCACATGCTCGGCCTCGAGCACGCGCGCGGCCAGCGTCCCGGGCGTGTCGCCCTCGCGCACCGGCACCGCCGCCTGCGCGACGATCGCGCCGCTGTCGAGCTCCGGAATCACGAAATGCACGGTGGCGCCGTGCAGGGCCACGCCGGCGGCCAGCGCCGCCTCGTGCGTGCGCATGCCCTTGAAACTGGGCAGCAGCGAGGGATGGACGTTCAGCATCCGGCCCTCGAAACGCGACACGAAGCCGGGCGTGAGGATCCGCATGAAGCCGGCCAGCACCACCAGGTCGGGCGCGAAGCGCTCGATCTCGGCGGCCAGCGCGGCGTCGAAGGCCTCGCGGCCGTCGTGCTCGCGATGGTCGACGACGGCCGTGGCGATCCCGCGCTCGGCCGCGAACGACAAACCGGCCGCATCGGGCCGGTTCGCGATCACGGCGGCCACGCGGGCCGGCCAGGCGTCGCGCGCGCAGGCGTCGACGATGGCCTCCATGTTGCTGCCGCGGCCTGAAATCAGGATGACAAGATTTTTCATCCGCGGATTTTAGCATTCGGGACCACCGTTTCCCGGCCGCCGAGCCGCCCATCGCCCCGAACCGTTTATAATCTTGTGCTTTGCGGCATCCGCCCGCCCCGTTTGTGCCGTATTTCGGTTCCCTAGTCTTCATCGAGCCCGCTGCCAACCCGCTATCGTGAAAGTCTTTCGCGGCCTGCCCAACGCCGAGAGCCGCGCCCCGTGCGCGCTGACGATCGGTAATTTCGACGGTGTCCACCGTGGCCATCAGGCCCTGCTCGCGCGCGTGCGCGCGGCGGCGGACGCGCGCGGGCTGCCGGTCTGCGTGATGACCTTCGAGCCGCACCCGCGCGAGTTCTTCAATCCGGCCGGCGCCCCGCCCCGGATCGCGATGCTGCGCGACAAGCTCGAGGCGCTGCGCGAGAACGGCGTGGACCGGGTGGTGGTCGAGCACTTCAACCATACCTTCGCCAACCAGGCGCCCGAGGCCTTCGTCGAGCAGACCCTGGTCAACGGCCTGCACACGCGCTGGATGATCGTCGGCGACGATTTCCGCTACGGCGCCAAGCGCGCCGGCAATTTCGCCTCGCTGCAGGAAGCCGGCGCGCGCCATGGCTTCGACGTCGAGCAGATGGCCACGCTGGCCGCGCCCAACGGTGCGCGCATCTCGAGCTCGGGCGTGCGCGCCTCGCTGGCCGCGGGCGACCTTGACGCGGCCAAGCAGGCGCTCGGACACGGCTACGCGATCAGCGGCCACGTCGCGCACGGGCTCAAGCTCGGCCGCGACCTCGGCTTCCCGACCCTGAACCTGTCGATCGCGCACAAGCGCCCGGCGCTGTCGGGCATCTTCGTGGTGCTGGTGCACGGCCTGGGCGAGGCGCCGCTGCCGGCGGTGGCCAGCCTCGGCGTGCGGCCCACCGTGGTCGACGCCGGCCGCGTGCTGCTCGAGGTGCACATCCTCGACTGGCACGGCGATGCCTACGGCAAGCTGGTGCGCGTCGAGTTCCTGAAGAAGCTTCGCGACGAGGCCAAGTTCATCGACCTCGAGACGCTGACCCGCGCGATCGCGCAGGACGTGGTCGACACGCGCGCCTATTTCGCCGCGCACGGCGTGCCGCCCGGCGGCCGCGCCACCGGCTTCGCCACCTCGGCGACCGACCGAATTAGCTGACCCGTCCGGGCGCGCCAGGCGCCCGCCGCGCCGCCACGGCGCCCGTCCCCCGATCACGACGCGCGAGCGTCCCCGAACGAGATAGCGATTCCCGACATGAGCAACAAGAAAGCCGACTCCAAACCGCAGGCCAAGTATCCGGTCAACCTGCTCGACACGCCGTTCCCGATGCGCGGCGACCTGCCCAAGCGCGAGCCCCAGTGGGTGCAGGACTGGGAGGATCGCGGCCTCTACGAGAAGATCCGCGCGGCCAGCGCCGGCCGCCCGAAGTTCATCCTGCACGACGGCCCGCCCTACGCGAACGGCGACATCCACCTCGGCCACGCGGTCAACAAGATCCTCAAGGACATCGTCGTCAAGTCGCGCAACATGGCCGGCTTCGACGCGCCCTACGTGCCGGGCTGGGACTGCCACGGCATGCCGATCGAGATCCAGATCGAGAAGCAGTTCGGCAAGTCGCTGCCGGCCGCCGAGGTGCAGAAGAAGGCGCGCGCCTACGCCACCGAGCAGATCGAGAAGCAGAAGGTGGGCTTCAAGCGGCTGGGCGTGCTCGGCGACTGGAAGAACCCGTACAAGACGATGAACTTCCAGAACGAGGCGGAGGAGTTGCGCGCGCTCGGCAAGATCATCGAGAAGGGCTTCGTCTATCGCGGCCTGAAACCGGTCAACTGGTGCTTCGACTGCGGCTCGGCGCTGGCCGAGGCCGAGGTCGAGTACAAGGACCGCACCGATCCGACCATCGACGTGATGTTCCCGTTCGCCGAACCGGAGCGCACCGCCCAGGCCTTCGGCCTGCCGGCGCTGCCGCGCGCCGACGGCGGCATCGTGATCTGGACCACCACGCCCTGGACGATCCCCGCCAACCAGGCGCTCAACGCGCACCCGGAAATCGTCTACGCGCTGGTCGACACCCCGCGCGGCCTGCTGATCCTCGCCGAGGAACGCGTGGCCGCCTGCCTGGAAGCCTTCAAGCTGAGCGGCAAGGTGATCGCCACCGCGCCCGGCGCGAAGCTCTCGGGCCTGCGCTTCCACCACCCGCTGGCCGGCTCGCATCCGGGCTACCAGCGCAGCTCGCCGATCTACCTCGGCGACTACGTCACCACCGACACCGGCACCGGCATCGTCCACTCCTCGCCCGCCTACGGCGTGGAGGACTTCGTCTCCTGCAAGGCGCACGGCATGAGCGACGCCGACATCATCAACCCGGTGATGGGCGACGGCCGCTACATCGAATCGCTGCCGCTGTTCGGCGGCCTGCAGATCTGGGACGCGAACCCGAAGGTGGTCGAGGCGCTGCAAGCCGCCGGCACCCTGCTGCGCAGCGAGAAGTACACCCACAGCTACATGCACTGCTGGCGCCACAAGTCGGCGATCATCTACCGCGCGACCTCGCAATGGTTCGCCGGCATGGATACTCAACCCAACGACGGCGGCCGCACGCTGCGCGAAGTCGCGCTGCAGGGCGTCGAGGACACCGCCTTCTACCCCGCCTGGGGCAAGCAGCGCCTGTACAGCATGATCGCCAACCGGCCGGACTGGACGCTGTCGCGCCAGCGCCAGTGGGGCGTGCCGATGGCCTTCTTCGTCCACAAGGAAACCGGCGAGCTGCATCCGCGCACGCTGGAGCTGCTCGAGGAAGTGGCCAAGCGCGTCGAGGCCGGCGGCATCGAGGCCTGGCAGACGCTGGACGCGCGCGAGCTGCTCGGCGACGAGGCCAACCTCTACGAGAAGAACCGCGACACGCTCGACGTCTGGTTCGATTCGGGCACCACGCATTGGCACGTGCTGCGCGGCTCGCACAAGGACGCGCTGCAGTTCCCGGCCGACCTCTACCTGGAAGGCTCGGACCAGCATCGCGGCTGGTTCCACTCCTCGCTGCTGACGGCCTCGATGATCGACGGCCGCGCGCCCTACAAGGGCCTGCTCACGCACGGCTTCACGGTCGACGGCGAAGGCCGCAAGATGAGCAAGTCGCTCGGCAACGGCATCGACCCGCATGAGGTCTCGAACCGCCTGGGCGCGGAAATCGTGCGCCTGTGGATCGCCTCGACCGATTACTCGGGCGAGCTGGCGATCTCCGAGGAAATCCTCAAGCGCGTCACCGAGGGCTATCGCCGGATCCGCAACACGCTGCGCTTCCTGCTCGCCAACCTGTCGGACTTCGACTACGCGAAGGACGCGCTGCCGGCCGCCGAATGGCTCGAGATCGACCGCTACGCGATCGCCTTCTCGGCCCAGTTGCAGACCGAGCTGCTCGCGCACTACGAGAAGTACGAGTTCCACCCGATCGTGGCGAAGCTGCAGACCTACTGCTCGGAGGATCTCGGCGGTTTCTACCTCGACGTGCTGAAGGACCGGCTCTACACCAGCGCGCCCGCCTCGCCGGCGCGCCGCTCGGCGCAGACCGCGCTCTACCACGTCACGCAGGGCCTGCTGCGGGTGCTCGCGCCCTTCCTCTCGTTCACCGCCGAGGAAGCCTGGAAGGTATTCCAGCCGGCCAGCGAGACGATCTTCACGGAAACCTACTACGCTTACCCCGAGATCGACGGCGCGGCCGCCCTGCTCGACAAGTGGACGCTGCTGCGCGCAGTGCGCGCGGACGTGACCAAGGCGCTGGAGGAAGCGCGCAGCGCGAACCGGATCGGCTCCTCGCTGCAGGCCGAGGTCGAGATCCGCGCGAGCGGCGCGCGCCACGCGGCGCTCGCGAGCCTCGGCGAGGATCTTAAGTTCGTGCTGATCACCTCGGCGGCCACCGTCACCGAGGTGGCCTCGGAAGCCGACGAAGCGGTCGAGGTGGCCGCCTCGACCTACCAGAAGTGCGAGCGCTGCTGGCATTACCGCGCCGACGTGGGCGCGCACGCGGAGCACCCGACGCTGTGCGGCCGCTGCTTCTCCAACCTCTTTGAAAACGGCGAAACCCGGAGCGCTGCATAACCATGGCGAAAACCCTGTCGAAATCCACTGGCGGCGCGCTCGCGCCGTGGCTGGGCATTTCGCTGATCGTGATCCTGTTCGACCAGCTCTCGAAGATCGCGGTGCTGAAGACCTTCAGCTACGGCGCGATGCATGCGCTGACCGGCTTCTTCAACCTGGTGCTGGTCTACAACCGCGGCGCGGCCTTCGGCTTCCTGTCGGCCGCCAGCGGCTGGCAGCGCTGGGCCTTCACGGCGCTGGGCATCGGCGCGACCCTGGTGATCTGCTACCTGCTCAAGCGCCACGGCCATCAGCGCCTGTTCAGCCTGTCGCTGGCCCTGATCCTGGGCGGCGCGCTCGGCAACGTGATCGACCGGCTGATGTACGGCCACGTGATCGACTTCCTCGATTTCCACGTCGGCGGCTGGCACTGGCCCGCCTTCAACCTGGCCGATTCGGCGATCACCATCGGCGCGATCCTGCTGATCTACGACGAGCTGCGCCGCGTGCGCGGCACGCGCTGAAGCCGGCCGACGCCGGCGCGCGAGCGTCGGCAGGCGCCGCGCGGTAAATTACGGGGGCCGGGCCTTGGGGCGCCGGCCCGTTTCATTCGCGGAGGTCCAGTTGGAACACCAGGAACTCGCAGGAAAACACCTCGTCGTCGGCCTGACGGGCGGCATCGCCTGCTACAAGATCGCCGAGCTCACGCGCCTGCTGACCAAGGCCGGTGCGAGCGTGCAGATCGTCATGACCGAGGCGGCCACCCAGTTCATCACGCCGGTGACCATGCAGGCGCTGTCGGGGCGGCCGGTCTACACCAGCCAGTGGGATGCGCGCGTCGACAACAACATGGCGCATATCGACCTGTCGCGCGAAGCCGACGCGATCCTGATCGCGCCGGCTTCGACCGACTTCATCGCCAAGCTCGCCCACGGTTTCGCCGACGACCTGCTCTCGACGCTGTGCATCGCGCGCGACTGCCCGCTGCTGGTGGTGCCGGCGATGAATCGCCAGATGTGGCAGAACCCGGCCACCCAGCGCAATGCCGCGCAACTGCGCGCCGACGGCATCTCGGTGCTGGGGCCCGATTCGGGCGCGCAAGCCTGCGGCGAGGTCGGCGACGGCCGCATGCTGGAGCCGGCGGCCATCTACGAGGCGATCGTCTCGCACTTCCGGCCCAAGCGGCTCGCCCACAAGCGCGTGCTGATCACCGCCGGCCCGACCTTCGAGCCGCTCGACCCGGTGCGCGGCCTGACCAACCTGTCCAGCGGCAAGATGGGTTTCGCGCTGGCGCGCGCGGCCCAGCAGGCCGGCGCCGAGGTGCATCTGGTGGCGGGGCCGGTCCACCTGGCCACGCCCTGGGGCGTCTATCGCCAGGACGTGCAGACCGCCCAGCAGATGCACGACGCGGTGATGCATGCGGTGCCCGACGCGGACCTGTTCATCGCGGTGGCCGCGGTGGCCGACTGGCGCGTCGCGCAGCCGGCGGCGCACAAGATCAAGAAGACCGCCGATCGCAAGATGCCGGTGCTCGAGTTCGTCGAGAACCCGGACATCCTGGCCAGCGTGGCCGCCTTGCCCGACGCGCCCTACTGCGTGGGTTTCGCGGCCGAGAGCGGCGACCTCGAGGTGCATGGCGAGGAGAAGCGCCGCCGCAAGCAGGTGCCGCTCCTGATCGGCAACCTCGGCCCCTTGACCTTCGGCCTCGACGACAACGAGGTGGTGCTGTTCGAGGCCGCCGGCACCACGCGCCTGCCGCGTGCGGCCAAGGCCACGCTCGCGCACACGCTGATCGAGGAGATCGCGAAGCGCCTGCCCGATACGCGCCTGATCTGACGCAATCCCCTGCCGGGCGCCCGCCTGCGAGGCGGGCCGCCCGGCGCTTCCTTCCAGACTTCTTGCCAGCGACCTGCCGGATGAAACTCGACCTGAAGATCCTCGACGCGCGCATGCGCGACTACCTGCCGAACTACGCCACGCCGGGCAGCGCGGGCCTCGACCTGCGCGCCTGCCTGGACGCGCCGATCACGCTGAAGCCGGGCGACACCGCCCTGGTGCCGACGGGCCTGGCGATCCACGTGGCCGACCCCGGCTACGCGGCGCTGATCCTGCCGCGCTCGGGCCTCGGCCACAAGCACGGCATCGTGCTCGGCAACCTGGTCGGCCTGATCGATTCCGACTACCAGGGCCAGCTGATGGTCTCGACTTGGAACCGCGGGCAGAGCGAATTCGTGCTGAATCCGTTCGAGCGCCTGGCCCAGTTGGTGATCGTGCCGGTGGTGCAGGCCAGCTTCAACATCGTCGAGGATTTCGCGCAGAGCGAGCGCGGCGAAGGTGGTTTCGGCAGCACCGGCCGCCAGTAAACCCGCCTGCCGATTCGTCGGCAAGGCACACAAAAGAAAACGGCGCGGGATTCGCATCCCGCGCCGTTTTTTCATGGCGCCGTGGCCGAAGCTTCGCGCCTCACTCCACTTCGACCGTTTCCTCGCTCGGCTTCGGCGGTTCGGCCGAATTGTCGAAGGACAACTGCACGGTGTTGTTCTCGTCGACGTCGACCGTCACGCGGCCGCCGTTGACGAGCTTGCCGAACAGCAGTTCGTCGGCCAGCGCGCGACGGATCGTGTCCTGGATCAGGCGCTGCATCGGCCGCGCGCCCATCAGCGGATCGAAGCCGTTCTTCGACAGGTACTTGCGCAGCGCGTCGGTGAACAGCGCATCGACCTTCTTCTCGTGGAGCTGGTCCTCGAGCTGGATCAGGAACTTGTCGACCACGCGCATGATGATTTCCTCATCGAGCGAGCGGAAGCTGATCGTCGCGTCCAGGCGGTTGCGGAACTCCGGCGTGAAGAAGCGCTTGATCTCCGACATCTCGTCACCGACCTCGCGACGCGTGGTGAAGCCGATGGTGCCCTTCTGCATCGACTCGGCGCCCGCGTTGGTCGTCATGATGATGATGACGTTGCGGAAATCCGCCTTGCGGCCGTTGTTGTCGGTCAGCGTGCCGTGGTCCATCACCTGCAGCAGCACGTTGAAGATGTCCGGATGCGCCTTCTCGATTTCGTCGAGCAGCAGCACGCAATGCGGCTTCTTGGTGACGGCCTCGGTCAGCAGGCCGCCCTGGTCGAAACCGACATAACCGGGCGGCGCGCCGATCAGGCGGCTGACCGCGTGACGCTCCATGTACTCGGACATGTCGAAGCGGATCAGCTCGATGCCGAGCGTGAACGCGAGCTGCCGCGCCACCTCGGTCTTGCCGACGCCGGTCGGGCCCGAGAACAGGAAGGCGCCGATCGGCTTGTCGAGCTTGCCGAGGCCGGCACGCGCCATCTTGATGGCGGCGGCCAGCGCGTCGATCGCCGGGTCCTGGCCGAACACCACGCTCTTCAGGTCGCGATCGAGCGTCTGCAGCTTGCTGCGATCGTCCTGCGACACGCTTTGCGGCGGGACGCGCGCGATCTTCGAGATGATTTCCTCGATCTCGGACTTGCCGATGGTCTTCTTCTGCTTCGACTTCGGCAGGATCCGCTGCGCCGCGCCCGCTTCGTCGATCACGTCGATCGCCTTGTCCGGCAGGTGACGATCGGTGATGAAGCGTGCCGACAATTCGGCGGCGGCCGACAGCGCGCCCGACGAATACTTCACGCCGTGGTGCTCCTCGAAGCGCGACTTGAGCCCGCGCAGGATCGCCACCGTCTGCTCGACCGAAGGCTCGTTGACGTCGACCTTCTGGAAGCGCCGCGACAGCGCCGCGTCCTTCTCGAAGATGCCGCGGTATTCGGTGAAGGTGGTCGCGCCGATGCACTTCAGGTTGCCCGAGGACAGCGCCGGCTTGAGCAGGTTCGACGCATCGAGCGTGCCGCCCGAGGCGGCGCCGGCGCCGATCAGCGTGTGGATCTCGTCGATGAAGAGGATCGCGTGCGGACGTTCCTTCAGTTCCTTGAGCACCGTCTTCAGGCGTTGCTCGAAATCGCCGCGGTACTTGGTGCCCGCCAGCAGCGCGCCCATGTCGAGCGAGAACACCTGGGCATTGGCCAGGATGTCCGGCACCTCGCCGCGCGTGATGCGCCAGGCCAGGCCCTCGGCGATCGCGGTCTTGCCGACGCCGGCCTCGCCGACCAGCAGCGGATTGTTCTTGCGACGGCGGCAGAGCACCTGCACCACGCGCTCGACCTCGGTCTCGCGACCGATCAGCGGATCGATGCGACCGTCCTTGGCCATCTGGTTCAGGTTCTGCGTGAACTGCGCGAGCGGGGTTTCCTTCTGCGCGTTCGCGTCTTCCGATTCGGGTGCGCCGTCGCCGGCCTTGGCCGCGTCCGCGCTACCCGTCTTCGCGATGCCGTGGGAAATGAAGTTCACCACGTCCAGGCGCGTGACGCCCTGCTGCTGCAGGTAGTACACCGCGTGCGAATCCTTCTCGCCGAAGATCGCCACGAGCACGTTCGCGCCCGTCACTTCCTTCTTGCCGTTCGAGGTGGATTGCACGTGCATGATCGCGCGCTGGATCACGCGCTGGAAACCGAGCGTCGGCTGGGTGTCGACGTCCTCGGTGCCCGGCACCGTGGGTGTGTTGTCGTGGATGAAGTTGCGCAGGTTCTGGCGCAGGTCCTCGATATTGGCCGCGCAGGCGCGCAGCACTTCGGCCGCGGTCGGGTTGTCGAGCAGCGCCAGCAACAGGTGTTCGACTGTAATGAACTCGTGCCGCGCCTGGCGCGCTTCCATGAACGCCATGTGCAGGCTGACTTCCAATTCCTGGGCAATCATGCTTCCTCCATCACGCACTGCAGCGGATGCCCTGCCTGCCGCGCATGGGTAACGACTTGCTCAACTTTGGTCGACGCGATGTCCCGCGTATAGACCCCACATACCCCCCGCCCCTCGCGATGGACCTTGAGCATGATCTGCGTCGCGGTCTCGCGATCCTTCTTGAAGTACTCCTGCACCACCATGACGACGAATTCCATCGGGGTGAAATCGTCGTTCAGCAGCACCACCTTGTACATCGAAGGCGGCTTCAGCTTCTGCTCGCTGCGTTCCAGGACGGTGTTGTCCTGCTTGTCCGGGATAATCGCCATACACCCATTCTAAACAACTCGGACAGGCCCGCAATCCTGTCATAAACCAGCCTTGCGGCCGGCACCGTTTAGCCTGCATGCTCACAGACTCGCGCCACTCGCACGCCGCGAAAACCGGCTCGCGGCGCCGACTTCCGAAGGTGTCCGCAACCCGGCAGGCAGCCCGGTGTCGCGACGCGTGGATCGAGTATCCCATATTCCCGCCAAGCTCGAAGGCCTGACGCCCGAGCATGCTATATGGGCCGATTATGGGGCTTTTCAAGCACCCTCGCTTGGCACCCGTATGACAGTGGAAAGCGGGATAAACCCTGAAAATGGGTTCTTTACAACGGCCCCCAAACCACCGACAAATTCCCCTTGACACTCAAATAAAGAGCGCCAACAATCAAGCTGGCACTTTTTTCAATCTGTCTTTTTTGACGACGGAGAATGGGCCGAGGTGAGCTTGTGAGGGGGGAACGGCTGCATTTGCCGGTCGTTTAGCTTTTCGAGCGTGCTCGTGGTAACGACTGAGTGACAGGGGAAGTAGGTATGGCAACTGGTATTGTCAAATGGTTCAATGACGCGAAGGGCTTCGGCTTCATCACGCCCGACGAAGGCGGCGAAGATCTGTTTGCACATTTCTCGGCTATCAACATGCAGGGTTTCAAGACCCTGAAGGAAGGCCAGAAGGTGAGCTTCGAGGTCGTCCAAGGCCCGAAGGGCAAGCAGGCTTCGAACATCCAGGCAGCCTGAGCGCATTGGATTCTCGATAAAAAACCCGGCTCCGAGCCGGGTTTTTTTTTGTGCCTTTGCTGGCGCCTTTTTTATGCATTTTCCTGCGCGCTTTCCGTCGGCCTCGCCTGAGACCGACAGTCTCTTCTAGTCGCGCGATCACACCACCTTCAGCGTGCCCATCATGCCGAGGTCCTCGTGCTCGAGGATATGGCAGTGGAACATACGCTCGCCCGCCTCGTGCTGGACCGTCGCGATCCGCACCGTCTCGCCCTTCCTCACGTTCACGGTATCGCGCCACGCGCGGTAAGGCTCCGCCGTGCGCCGGCCGCGATACTCGCGCTCGACCACCTGGAATTGTGTGCCGTGCAGGTGGAATGGATGATCCATGTCCGTATTGTTCGCAATACTCCACAATTCGACGTCGCCGCGTCGGCTGGTGAGCGTGGCGCGATGCGGCGACCAGCTCTGCCCGTTCACCATGAAGCGCATGCCGGCGGGGCGCGACCCCGGCTTCGAGGCCATCATCGCATTCATGTCCATCGCTTCGCCGAACGTGACGGTCTTGCGCGCCACCGGCGCGCCCAGCGGCGGCACCGAGCGCAGCGTGGCCGGCAGCGCGCGGGCCGCGGCTGGCGAGAACCCCACCTCGGCCAGCGGCAGCGGCGGGTCCGCCGGCAGCGAGGGTTCGTCGTCCTCGGACATGGCCATCGCCATCTTGCTGCGATCGTAAGTCCCTGCCCGCAGCATGGCCTTTGCGGGCCGATCGCCGGCGCGCACCAGCAATTCGGCGCGCTCGCCCGGCGCGAGCAGCAGGGCGCTCACGCTGCGCGAGCGCTCCAGCAGGCCGCCGTCGGTGCCGACCTGCTCGAAGGCACGACCGTCGTCGAAGGACAGGTTCAGGTAGCGCGCGCTGCTGGCGTTCCAGACGCGCCAACGTTCGTCCTGCGCGACATCGATGCGCGGCAGGCGCGCGCCGTTGACCAGCGCGAACTGCCCTTCGCGGCCGTTCATCCAGTCCATCATGTCGTTCGGCGGGATGGTGCCGTCCGAGGCCAGCTTGAGGTCGGAGACGAACAGTTGCCGCTCGGGCCAGCCGGCCAGCGGATCGTCGGCGGCGCGCACCACGATCGGGCCGGCCAGGCCGCGGAACACCTGCTCGGCCGTCATGTCGTGAGGATGCGGGTGATACCAGTAGGTGCCGGCGCAGCCCTTCGGCAGCGTGAAGCGGTAGATGCGCGATGCGCCCGGCTCGATCAGCGCGAGCGGGTTGCCATCCTGGTCGGGCGGCACCGGCAGGCCGTGCCAGTGCATGGTGGTCGGTTGCGGCAGGCGGTTGACGACGCGGATTTCCACCTGGTCGCCCTCGCGCAGCTCGATCAGCGGGCCGGCGACCGAACCCTGCGCGGCATCGCCATACAGCCACATCGGCGTGGGCGCGGCGCCCGGAAGCAATTGGCGCGCCACCGGCTGGGCGACCAGCGTGGCGCTGAAACGGCCCGGCGTGTCGCTCTGGTTGGCGAGCACGCGCAGAGGGGCGAGCGGCGCGCCGCCGGGCAGCGCGTCGGCGGCCGCCAGTTCCATGTCGGGCGCGGCCGAGGCTTCGGGAGCCGGCGCGTCGTGCATGCCGGCCATGCCCTTCATGTCGTCCATGCCCGCCATGCCGTGCATCGCGTGCGACTGAGCGAACGCGGCGCGGGAGAAGGCCAGCGTGGCTGCCGCGCCGAGCGCGCGGCGCAGGAATTGCCTGCGTATCATCGATCGAATCCCGAGTCAGCGAAGCGATGACGATACACCAGACGCGCGCCGCGCAAGCAGCGCCATCGCAAACGCGAAACCTCGCGGATGCAAGCCGCGATCCCGCTCGCGCTCGCGCGGAGCCCGCCGCTCACGCGGCGGCCCCGACGTCGCCTCAGCTCGCCAGCTTGCGGAAGGTCTCGAGCACCGCCTCGCCGCGGAACGGCTTGACGATCCAGCCGCGCACGCCGGCGGCCTTGCCGCGTTCCTTCATGGCCGGGCTGCTCTCGGTGGTCAGCATCACCACGTTGACGGCCGCGTTGCCGAGCTCGCCGCGGATCTTCTCGACCATCGTCAGGCCGTCCATGTTCGGCATGTTGACGTCGCTGACCACCAGCTTGATGCCCGGGCTGCCCTTGAGCTTCGTGAGGCCGTCCTTGCCGTCGACGGCCGTCTCGACCTCCAGCCCGTTCTTTCGCAGGAAGCCCGCGACTTCGTCGCGCACCGTGCTCGAATCGTCCACCACCAGAATCTTTGCCATGTCTGTTTTCCGTTTGTCACTCAAAACCAGTCGAGCTCGCCCGCCTCGACCATCTCGCCCACCGCCTGCGCGCTGTCGTCGAACGATTCCGGCGACCATTGCAGGCTGAACACGAAGCGCTGATGGAGAGTCACGGTGCGGCCCGACGCATCGTCGGTCACCCGATACTTGAAGCAGAGCTGCGGGTTCTCGGACCCGAAGGAGATGTACTTCTGCTTGTGATTGACGAGCAGCGGCACCTGCACCGTGCTGCTGGCCGGCATGCCGTTGCTGCTGCCGAGGAAGCGGTCCTTGAAGGCGCCCCAGACCAGGTTGGTCAACTCGCCGAGCACGCCGTTCAGATCGCGGAAATCGGGCGCGCGCTCGTCCGGGTGCATCGCCGCGACGAAGTCCAGCATCGGCTGCTCGTCGGCCTGCAGCATCATGTAGCCGCGGCACCAGGCGCTCTCCAGCGCGATCAGGCTGAACACCTCGCCGTAGATGATCTGGTCGCGCACGATGCAGGGCGTCTCGCACTCGATGCTCATGCCGCGGAACATGGTGCCCAGGCGCGCCTCGGTGATCTCCTCGATGCCGCGCACCAGCGCGTTCGGATAGGCCAGGCTGAACAGGTACTCGTCCACCGCGCGGCGCAGCGGCTCGAGGTCGGGCAGCGCGTAGCTGGCGCAGGCCACGCGACGCAGCGCGTCGGGCAGGCTCGCCTCGTCGCTGCCGTCGGCGCGGCGCACGATGATCGGCAGCTCGGGGCGCAGCGCGTCGATCTGCGCGGCCACCGCGGCGGCCTCGTCGGCCGAGCCGCCGTAGTCGGCCGCCAGCAGCACCGCGCCGAGGTCGATGTTCGAGCGCAGCACCTTCAGCAGGCGGTTGCGGCGCGCCTTGAGCCCGACCAGGTGGTGCTCGTCGCAGAACTGCCGGATCGCATCGAGATGCGTGTCGCTGTCGTCGAGCACCAGCACCTTGCTGACGGGCGTATCGTGGGTCGTCATGGCTTCTCCTGCCGCGAGTTCGTTCGCGGTGGTTCGTCGTTCAAAACAGTTCGAGCTCGCCTGCGCCCGCGTCGACATCGAGCATGTCGGCGACGAAATCGATCGGCGCGTTGGCGCACACGCACAGCGTCGCGCCGAGCTTCACGCCCTCGCCGAGGCTCAGGTCGTAGGCGGCCAGGTGATCGGGTTTCAGTTCGGCCAGGTGCGCGGCGCTCGCGCCGTTCAGCCGGTAGGGCGTGGACATGCCGAGATCGGGAAAATGCTCGACCAGCGCCTGGTTGATCGCGCCGCAGCAGAGATTGGCCACCTCCAGGATCGCCTCGCGCAGGCTGCGCTGGGCGGCGGCGCCGACGTAGTGGGCGCGCGTCGCGTCGTCGTCGCGGTAGTGCAGCAACAGCAGCAGCCGGAAGCTCAGCGAGGAGATCGTCAGCACCACCGCCTCCACCCCGCGCCCGGCATCGGGCGCCTCGCGCGGCACGATCTGGCAGGCGCCGTCGCCGGCCAGCCGCGCGCGCGCCGCGCCGAAGAAGATCCGCTCGAAGCTCTCGATCGCATTCGATCCGATCACGCGGCGCTCCGTTCGAGCTGGCCGCGCAACTGGGTGGCCAGCGCATCGACATTGCCGAGCGAGGCGGTGATCATCTTGCCGCCGGCCTGGATGTCCTGGAAGGTCGCGGTGGTCACCAGGTCGTTGCGGTTCAGGCTGTCCTGGTAGCTCTTCGAGAGCTCCTGCGAGCGCGAGGCCAGCGAGCGCACCTCGCTGGCGACGATCGAGAAGCCGCGCCCGGCGGTGCCCGCGCGCGCCGCCTCGATCGAGGCGTTCAGCGAGACGATCAGCACGTGCGCGACGATCGAGGACAGCTCGCGGTTCTTCGCGTGCATGTCCTGGTTCTGCGTCATCAACGAGATCATCTGCTCGTGCCAGCGCTCGAAGGTGCCGGCCAGCCCGCGCAGGCGCGCCGCCTCGGCGGCGATCCGCGCGGCCAGGGCGGCGGCGGCATCGCGCTCCTGCACGGCCGCG
>NZ_VWWK01000064.1:0-34691 GCF_011753035.1 Burkholderia sp. Ax-1720
CGGCGCCTATTTCGAGCGGCTGCGCGCGGATGCGAAAGCAGCGCGCGCCGAAGCCGAAGCCACCGACGGCGATGGCGATGGCAACGGCGAAGCCGCGCAAGCGGGCAGCGACGGCAACCATCGTGGCAACGATGGCGGCAGCGGCAGCGGCCCGGCTAACGGCCATGCAAGCGGCCCTGCCGCGACGCCGGCCGCTGCCCCGCTGCCCCGGGCCGCCGACGTCACGCCGCCGCTACGTGCCCGCCTGGCCCAGGCCAGCGCGCCCGACAGCTGGCTCGACACCTTCCGCAAGGACATGCAGAGCGTCCTGCTCGCCGAACTCGATCTTCGGTTTCAACCGGTGGGAGGGCTGCTCGCGGCTCTCCGCGCCCGCTAATCCCAAGCCTATGTCCCGACTTCGTATCGATCTCCTCGTTTTCCTCGCCGGCCTTGCCGTGGTGGGCTGGATCGGCGCCGGCTACCTCGGCGGCAATCCGCTCGCGCTGGCCGTCACCGTGCTGATTGCCGCCTTCTACCTGGGTGGCGCGCTCGAACTGCATCGCTACCGGCAGGCCACCGCGAGCCTGGCGCGCGCGCTCGGCTCGGCCGCCGCGCCCGCCTCGCTCGATGCCTGGCTGCAGCCGCTGCACCCGAGCCTGCGCAGCGCCGTGCGTGCGCGCGTCGAAGGCGAGCGCGCCGCCCTGCCCGCGCCCGCGCTCACGCCCTACCTGGTCGGCCTGCTGGTGCTGCTGGGCATGCTCGGCACCCTGCTCGGGATGGTCGCCACGCTGCGCGGCACCAGCGCCGCGCTGGACGGCGCCACCGGGCTCGACGCGATCCGCGCCGCGCTCTACGCGCCGATCCGCGGGCTCGGCTTCGCGTTCGGCACCTCGATCGCCGGCGTGGCGAGCTCGGCGATGCTCGGGCTGCTCTCCGCGCTGTGCCGTCGCGAACGGCTCGAGACGGTGCAGAAGCTCGACGCGCTGGTGGCGTCCACGCTGCGGCCGTTCTCGCACGCGCATCAGCGCGAGGCGGGTTTCGCGCTGATGCAGCGGCAGGCCGAGGCCATGCCGGCCCTGGTCGAGCGGCTGGAGGCGATGATCGCCGCCATCGAGCGCCAGGGCGCCACGCTCGGCGAACGCCAGCTCGCCGGCCAGCAGGCCTTCGTCGAGCAGGCCGAGGCCAGCCACACGCGCCTGGCCGCCATGCTCGGCGAGACCCTGACCCGCAGCGCGGCCGACAGCGCGCGCGCCGCGGGCGCCGCCATCGTGCCGGTGGTCGAGGCGGCGATGGCCGGACTCGCGCAGGAAAGCGGCAAGCTGCACGGCACGCTGATGCAGGCTGTCGACCGGCAACTCGACGGCCTGACGGCCGGCTTCGAGACGAATACCGCGCGCGTGGCCGGCATCTGGAACGAGGCGCTGGCCGAGCATCGCCGCTCGGGCGAGGCGCTCGCGGGCGAGCTGCGCGGCGCGCTGGAAGGCTTCAACAGCAGCTTCGAGAATCGTTCGGCCGCGTTGCTGCGCGAGGTCGAGAAGCGCCAGGCGCTGGCCGCCGAAGGCGCCTCGCAGGCCTGGGGCAGCGTGCTGGCGCGTCACGAGGCCAGCGGCGAGAAACTCGCCGACGACAACCGCCAGGCGCTCAGCGCCGCGGCCGCCACCTTCGAGACCCATGCCGGCGCGCTGCTGCGGGAATTGCGCGCCGCGCAAGGCGAGCTGCAGGCCGGCCTGGCCGAACGCGACGAGACGCGCCTGGCGGCCTGGACCGGCACGCTGGCCGCGATGAGCACGACGCTGCGCGAGGAATGGCAGTCGGCCAATGCGCAGGCCGCGCGGCACCAGCAGGCCATCTGCGCGACGCTCGAACAGACCGCCGGCAAGATCGCCGCGCAGGCCGGGACGCAGGCCGATCGCGCGCTCGGCGAGATCACGCGCGCGGCCGAAACCGCTGCCTCGGCCTGGCAGGCCGCCAGCACGCAGGCGGCCCAGCGCCAGCAGGCGGTGGTCGAGGCGCTGGCGAAAACGGCCGGCGAGGTGGCGGCGAGCACCGAAACCAAGGCGAACACGACGCTGGCCGAGATGGCCCGCCTGGCCGCTACATCGTCGGAAGCCTGGCAGGCGGCCAGCGCGCAAGCGGCGGAACGACAGCAGGCGATCTGCGATGCGCTGGCCAGGATGGCCGAGGATGTGGCCGCGCAGACCGAGTTGCGCACGAACGGCACGATCGCCGAGATCGCGCGTGCGGCTGAAGCCAATGCAACGGCATGGCAGCTTGCGTCGACGCAGGCGGCAGAGCGCCAGCAGGCGATCTGCGATGCGCTCGCGAAGACCGCCAACGACGTCGCCGCACAAACCGAAGCTCACGCTAGCGGCACGATTGCCGAAATCGCCCGCGCCGCTGAAGCCAATGCAACGGCATGGCAGCTCGCTTCGACGCAAGCGGCCGAACGTCAGCAAGTAATCTGCGACGCGCTCGCGAAGACCGCCAACGACGTCGCCGCGCAAACCGAAGCTCATGCCAGCGGCACCATCGCCGAAATCGCGCGTGCTGCCGAAGCCAACTCCACGGCATGGCAGCTCGCCTCGACGCAAGCCGCCGAGCGCCAGCAAGTAATCTGCGACGCGCTCGCGAAGACCGCCAACGACGTCGCCGCGCAAACCAAAGCTCACGCCAGCGGCACCATCGCCGAAATCGCCCGCGCCGCCGAAGCCAACGCGACGGCATGGCAGCTCGCTTCGACGCAAGCGGCCGAACGCCAACAAGCGATCTGCGACGCACTCGCGAAGACTGCCAACGACGTGGCCGCGCAAACCGAAGCTCACGCCAGCGGCACCATCGCCGAGATCGCCCGCGCCGCCGAAGCCAACACGACGGCATGGCAGCTCGCCTCGACGCAAGCAGCCGAGCGGCAGCAAAGCATCTGCGACGCGCTCGCCCGAACCGCCGACACGATCGCCGCGCAAACCGAAGCCCATGCCAGCGGCACCATCGCCGAGATCGCGCGCGCCGCCGAAGCGAATGCCGCCGCCTGGCGCGATACCGCTCGGCAAGCCGCCGAGCGCCAGCAAACCATCTGCGACGCGCTCGCCCAAACCGCCGACACGATCGCCGCGCAAACCGAAACCCACGCGAACGGCACCATCGCCGAGATCGGCCGCCTGGTCGACGCGGCCTCGCAGGCGCCGCGCGCCGCCGCCGACGTGGTCGCGGAACTGCGCCAGAAGCTCTCCGAGAGCATGGTGCAGGACACCGCGATGCTGGAGGAGCGCGGCCGCCTGCTGTCGACGGTCGCCACCCTGCTCGACGCGGTGAGCCACGCCAGCAACGAACAGCGCACGGCGATCGACGCGCTGGTCTCGACCTCGGCCGAGTTGCTGGAACGCGTCGGCACCCGCTTCGACCAGCAAGTCGAGGTCGGCGCGCAGGTGCTGGAAGGCGCCTCGGCGCAGGTCAACGGCAGCGCGGTGGAAATGGCCAGCCTGGCCGACGCGTTCGGCCAGGCCGTGCAGCACTTCGGCGATTCGAACCAGAAACTGATGACGCAGCTCGCGCGCATCGAGGCCTCGCTCGACAAGTCGCTCGCGCGCAGTGACGAGCAGCTCGCCTACTACGTCGCGCAGGCCAAGGATGTGATCGACCTGAGCCTGATGTCGCAGAAGCAGATCGTCGAGAACCTGCAGCGCCTCGACGGAGCGAAGCCGGCATGAACGAGGAAATCGACGGCGGCGTGGAGCCGACCGCGCCCGTCTGGGCCGCCTTCAGCGACCTGATGGCGGCCCTGCTCGGCGCCTTCGTGCTGATCCTGGTGGGCGTGATCGGCATGCAGCTGGAGGCCTCCTCGCGCCTGGCCGACGAGGTCAAGCAGCGGCAAGTCGAAACCCAGCGGCGCAAGACGCTCGAGCAAGCGCTGGCCGGCCCGCTCGCGGCCGGCCGCGTGACCCTGGTGGACGGGCGCATCGGCATCGCCGGCAACGTGCTGTTCGCGGTGAACTCGGATCAGTTGCAGCCCGAGGGCCGCGACCTGCTCAGGAGCCTGGCCGGGCCGCTCACGGCCTACCTGCACGATCGCGACCAGATCCTGATGGTCAGCGGCTTCGCCGACGACCAACTGGTGCGCGCCGGCAATCGCCGCTTCGCCGACAACTGGGAACTGTCCGCCGAGCGCGCGCTGACCGTGACGCGCGCCTTCATCGATTCGGGCGTGCCCGCCGCCTCGGTGTTCGCGGCGGCCTTCGGCTCGGAGCAGCCGGTCAGCTCGAACGCCGACGAAGCGGGACGCGCGCGCAACCGGCGCGTGGAGATCGCCGCCGTGCCGCGCCCGACCAGCTCGACGGCGGCGACGGGCGCCTCGGGCGCCGCGGCCAAGGCGGCGAACTGAGATGAGCGCCATGCACGAGCCGCTGCCCGAGCCGGTCGGCAACGACGCCGCGTCGGCCGCTCCCGCATCCCGCGACGATCGGCACGCGCCCACGCGAGCGCGGCTCGACGATTGGCGCGAACGAGGCGCCGAGCGCCTCGATCCAGCGGGTTTCGCCCGCATCGAGGCGCTGCTGAGGCGCGCGAGTGCTCATCGAGGCGCCGTCGGGCGCGTGCTCGACGCGCGTCTCGAAGCGTTGATCGAAGCCTTCGCGGCGGCGTTCGACGCGCGCCAGGCGCATGTCCAGGAATCGGCCGATGCCATCGGGCAGACGCCACCCCCGCGTACCGCTGCGCCGAGCCCGTTCGCCACGCTCGCGCTCGACAGGACACGCACCGCGCGCAGCGGCCCGCCGCCCGAGTTGCTCGACTACTTCCGGGAAATCTGGTCGCGACTGAGCGCCGACCAGCAGGTCCAGCAATCGCTCGACATCGTGCCGAAGAACGCCGGCCCGCTCAATTCGAGCAGCCTGGTGCATCGCGCGTTGCTGCTGATGCGCGAGCTCTCGCCCGAGTATCTGCGGCAGTTCCTGTCCTATGCCGACGCGCTGTCCTGGCTCGAGGACATGCAGGCCGATCCGGCCGCGGCGACGGCGAAGGAAGCACCGCGCAGCGCGCCGGCGAAGAAGGCCCGGCGCACGCGCGCACGCTGAACCCGCCCACGCGGCGCTGCCGCCGCTACGCCTCGATGGCGGCGCGCTTGCAAGAGCGCCCGCCCTGCGCACCGCGCCTGAGCAGATCAAAGGCCATCAGGTGGCTCGCCCCCGAAATGCCCACGCCGTACAGCGGAATCAGCGCCATCGGCAGCGTCTGGATATTGGCCATGCGCGGATCGTGCAGCAGGAAGAAGGTCAGGCCCGTGCCCACCGCCACCACGAAATCGGCGAAGCCGAACAGGTGGAACATCAGGTAACGCCCGCGGCTGGCCGGCAGCAAGGTGACCAGCAAGGCCAGCACGCCCGCGATGAAATCGCCCCATCCGGCGTTGCGGACGAAGGCTTCCGGCAGCAGGTCGTGCCCGCCGTACCAGAAGAACACCAGCGCGGCGCCGATCCGCCAGATATGGAAGCTGGTGAGCGGCCCCAAGCCGAGCGCCGCGATATAGGCACGAAACCCTCGCGACATCGCATAGATCGCCACCGGCACGACGATGCCCAGCGCGATCAGCACCGCCAGCGACAGCGACGGCAGCAGGCTGTAAAGACCGGTGAGCGCGGCGCCCGCCACGGCCAGCCCCCACAGGACAAGGACGGCGAGCAGCACGCGTGTGCCGCGGCGCAGGTCGATTCCGGCTGGATGATTCATGGTCATGCTCCTGGTTGTCCGGCGCCTCGCGCCGGATCTGTTGCATCGACGAGCGGCCGGCGCATTCGCTTGCCGACTCGCTCTTATAATGGGCGCTACCCGCCGGCCCGCCGGCGCCGCTTCCCTCGAACACGCATCGCTGCCGCATCGCGACGCCCTCACCGAACCCGCCATGACAGCCGACCAGGAGGCGAACCTCGCGCCCGATACCGAGGACGCAGGCAGCGAACGCTCCCCCCGCCAACGCATCATCGAGGCGGCCTTCCGGATCTTTGCCGAGAAGGGCTACGAGAGCGCCAGCACGCTCGCGATCGCCACCCAGGCCAAGGTCTCGAAACGCGACATCTACGCCAACTTCAGCAACAAGCAGGACATGCTGCTGGCCTGCATCGAGGGCCGCGGCCAGCGCATGAACCTGGGCGCCGCGCTGCCGCGCGCCACCTCCGCCGCCATGCTCGAAAAGGTGCTCGCGAGCTTCGCCTCGCGGCTGCTGGTCGAGGTCACCGATCCGATCATCATCACCATCTACCGCCTGGCGATCGCCGAGGTGGCGCGCGCGCCGGAAATCGCCCGGACGCTCGACCGGATCGGCCGCAAGGCATCGCAGCAGGCGCTGACGACGTGGCTCGCGCAAGCGCAACAGGACGCGCTGCTCGGCGAGGGCGAGGCAGCCGCGCTGGCGGCCGAGTTCCTCGCGCTCGCCTGGAACGACCTGCGCACCGACCTGCTGCTGGGCGTGGCGCCGCGGCCCTCGGCCGAGGCGCTGGCCGAGCAGGCACGCCAGGCAGCCGCGGCCTTCATGCGCCTGCATGGCAAGCCGGCGCCGCGCGCGCGCCGCAACGTGGGCGCCTGAACGCCTGAGCGTCGTTCAGGCGCTCACTTGCCCTGGAACACGGGCTGGCGCCCCTCGAGTTCCGCGCGGCGCCCTTCCACGAAGTCCTGCGACTGGAACAACCCGCGATACTGCTCGGTCAGCTTGAACAGCGCGGCGTTCTCGGCCGGGTCGATCGCCAGGTGCGCCGAGGCGAGCGAGGCCTGGATGCCCAGCGGCCCGCAGGCCGCGATCCGGCCGGCGATCTGCACCGCCAGTTCGAGCGCCGCCTTCGCATCGGGTGCGATCGCCTGCACCGTGCCCATCCGATACGCCTCCTCCGCGCTCCAGTGATCGCCAGTCAGGATGTAGCGCATCGCGTTGCCCCAGCCCGCTTCCCGCACGAAACGCACGGTCGAGCCGCCGCCTGGAAAGCGGCCATGGGTGTTCTCGTCCTGGCCGAAGCGCGTATCGGCCGCCGCGACGCGAATGTCGCCCACCAGGAACAGCTCGTGGCCCATGTCCCAGGTGTCGCCATGCGCGACCGCCACCAGCGGCTTGGTCAGGCGCGGGCTGGGCGTGGTCGCGAGCGGGTTGATGGTGCCGCTCAGCGCGATCGGCGTCTTGTTGCCCAGCGCGCGGAAGCCATCGATATCGATGCCGCGCGAGAATTGCTCGCCATGCCCGAACAGCACCGCGGCCCGCAGCGAGGGATCGTGGTTGTAGCGGTAATAGGCCTCGGCCAGCAGCTCGAAGGTTTCCGGATCCACACGGTTCTGGTTCGCCGGGCGGTTGATGCCGAGCAGCACGACCTGCCCGCGGCGCTCGACGCTCAGCTTGGCGCCCGAGGCGAGCGGCACCTCGTCGAGCCGGGTGGGCGCCACCTCGGGCGTCGGCGTCATGCCCGGCGCCACGCCCTGCGCCTGAGCCGGCCCGGACAGCGCGCCCAGCGCGGACGTGCCGCCCAGCACCGCGGCGGTTTTCAGGAAGCCGCGCCGGGCGCGATCGTTCAAATCGGTCATGCTCCATCTCCTGTCGATGGTGAAGAAAGTCGAAATACATCGGCGTATCGATGCCCGCCGCGGGACGAGAATCGGACATCGCCCTCGCCTCGCCATTGATCAGAGGACTCCTGAGGAAGATGTCTTTCGATACGCTTTCAAACACGCCGACAGACTGCCCGGTCGCGGCAGGAAAGCGCTTCGTCCCGTCATCCGGCAGTGCGAGGCGAGTTACGGTACCGCACAGTACCACATCGACAAAAAGCATGCGCAACCCGGCTGCCGACCTCGATCGGGCCATCGCCAGCGACTTCCATATCGTTTAGTATCTATGTCGAATCGTCTTTGCGGAGTTCGACATGGCAAGCATGGGGCGTCCCCGTACCTTCGATCGCGACCAGGCGATCGAGGACGCAATGCATCTGTTCTGGGAGAACGGCTACGAATCCACCTCGCTGAGCCAGCTCAAGGCAGGCATCGCGACGGGGATTTCCGCGCCGAGCTTCTACGCGGCCTTCGGCTCGAAGGAAGCGCTGTTCCAGGAATGCGTGCAGCGCTACCTGGGCACCTATGCGCAGGTGACGGAATGTCTGTGGGATAGCGCGTTGCCGCCGCGCGAGGCGATCGAGACGGCATTGCGCCGCTCGGCGAAGATGCAGTGCGAGCGCGGCCATCCGAAGGGCTGCATGGTGGCGCTGGGAGTGATGAGCGCGCCGTCCGAGGAGCACGCCGGCGTGACCGCCTCGCTGAAGCAGTCGCGCACGCGCACCCGCAACGGCTTCGTCGCCTGCGTGCAGCGCGGCATCGCCAGCGGCGAGTTGCGCGCCGAGGTGGCGGCCGCCGCGCTGTCGGCCGTGTTCGACAGCTTCCTGCTCGGCCTGAGCACCCTGGCGCGCGACGGCGTGCGCCACGCCGCGATGGAGGCCGCGATCACGCAGGTCCTGACCGTCTGGGACGCCGCCAAGGCTTGAGTCCGACGTGGATGCGAGCCGGCGAGCCACCAGCGTGGCTGCCGGCCCCGCCCGCCGGGATCAGAACAGATACATGCCGGCGACGAACACCACGCCCGAGAACAACAGCGCCGTCACGCAGTAACCCATGATGTCGCGCACGCCGAGCCCGGCGATCGCCAGCGCGGGCAGCGCCCAGAACGGCTGGGCCATGTTGGTCCAGGCCTCGCCGTAGGCGATCGCCATCGCCGACTTGCCGAGATCGGCGCCCAGCGCCTGCGCGGCCGGCATCACGAAGGGCCCCTGCACGACCCAGTGGCCGCCGCCCGAGGGCACCGCGAAATTGATCAGCGCCGAGCTCAGGAAGGCCAGCAGCGGGAAGGTGTGCACGTTGGCGACGTCGACGAACCACTTGGTGATCACGCCGGCCAGCCCCGAATGATCCATCAGCGCCTGGATGCCGGCATAGAACGGGAACTGGATCATGATCGAGCCGGCGCCGCGCGCGGCCGCGCCGATCGCGCGTGCATAGGCCATCGGCGTGCGATGCAGCACCAGGCCCGCGGCGAGGAACACCAGGTTGACGGTGTCGATGTCGAGCACGAAGCCCTTGGCGCGAGTGCGGATCACCAGGAACACCGCGCACAGCAGCGCGACCAGCAGCGACAGCAGGCGGCTCTCCTCCATGCGCTCGGCCCAGGTCGCGTTCGGCTCCAGCACGCGCTCGAAGCTCGGCGCCTCCTCCAGCAGCTTCGGATCGATCGACACCACTTCATGCGGCTTGGGCATCATCAGGCGCGCCAGGATCGGCAGCATCACGATCAGGCCGATCGTGACGAAGGCGTTGTAGCCGGTGAAGATGGTCTGCGACACCGGAATCAGGCCGACCAGCTTCTCCATCGGATTGCCCTTGGTGGCCGCCACCAGCGGCACCGAGCCGGACAAACCACCGTGCCAGGTCAGGAAGCCCATGTAGGCCGAGGCCACCAGCAGCCGGTAGTCGGAGCCGGGCACGCGCCGCGCGACCTCGCGCGCCAGCATCGCGCCGAGCACCAGGCCGAAGCCCCAGTTGATCGCGCAGGCGATGCCGGCCACCAGGGCGACCAGCATCACGCCGCCGGCCGGTGTCTTCGGCGAGCTGGCCAGCGCCACCAGCAGGCGCTTGACCGGCCCGGAGCTGGCCAGCGCATGGCCCGTCACCAGGATCAGCGCCATCTGCATGGTGAAGGCGAGCAGGTTCCAGAACCCGCTGCCCCACAGCAGCACGAGTTCGGCCGGCGCCTTCGGCGTGAGCGAGAACGCCAGCAAGAAGGTGACGACCGTGAGAAAGATCGCGAAAATCAGCGGATCCGGCAGGACCTTGTGCACGATCTGGGTGAAAAAGCGGGAAATACGGGAAATCACGGGGTCTCCTCCGAGGGTGTCGATATCGGTGCTTTGTTGGGTACGGCGCAAACGAAGGCGACATCATACGTCCGCTCTCGCCTGCGCGTCGGCCCGTGTTCGCCGTGCCCCTCGACGCCCTCCGGTGCCCCGTCCGCACCTCCCGAACCAACGGCTAGCCCCGCTCTTTCGCGCGAATCGTGTAGTCGGCCATGATCGACCAGTCGCGCTCGCCGCCGCCGGCCTCCACGGCCCGGCTCATCTGCTGCCTGACCGCATCGAGCATCGGCAACTGCCGGTCCAGCGCCTCGGCTTCCGCGCCGGCCAGGCGCAGGTCCTTCAGGCCCAGCCGGGCCTTGAATCCGGGCTCGTACTGCTCGCGCAGGATGTTGCCCGAATAGACCTGGTAGGAGCGGCTGCCGAACAGCGTGCCCAGGATCAGCTCGAAGAAGCGTTCACGCTCCAGGCCGTTGCCCTCGGTCAGCACCACCGCCTCGGCCATCGCCTCGATCGCCATGGTGATCATCATGTTGCAGGCGATCTTGGCCGCATGGGCGGTGGGCGGCGCCTCGCCCATGTCCCAGATGCGCTTGCCGAGCACCTCGAGCGCCGGCCTGGCCTTGTCCAGTGCCGCGGGCGCGCCGGCGGCGAGAATATTCAGCTCGCCGGCCGCGGCCACGTCGGGCCGCCCCAGCACCGGCGCGGCCACGTAATCGATGCCCGCCGCGCGGTGATGGCCGACCAGTTCGCGCGACAGCGATACCGAGATGGTGGAGGCCACCACGTGCACCAGACCGGCGCGTGCCGTGGACAGCACGCCCTGGTCGAGCAGCACCTCGCGAATCGCGGCATCGTCGGCCAGCATGGTGATGGCCAGGTCCGCCTGCAGTGCCTGCGTGGGCGCGTCCACCGCGCTCGCCCCGTCGACCGCCCCGCCCGAGCGGTTCCAGATCTTCACGTGATGGCCGGCCGCAACCAGATTGCGCGCCATCGCGCGCCCCATGGCGCCAAGGCCCAGTATGCCGATTTCCATTGCTTCTCCCGATCGATGAGTGGGTGGTTCGCGAGATATTTATACTAAGTGATACATATATCGTTGACAAGGCGAGGTATCGTCTTTAGTTTACCGATCGATACATAAATAAGACTTGCATCACCGCAGCCGCCAATGCGTCGCGACCGACGTTCGTCCATTTTTGTATCGACTGGTATGTATTTATCATCAACGACCGGAAACCAAGACCGTGACCACCCTGAGTTCCCCCACCACCACGCAAGCCGGATCCGCTCGCCTGCCGCTGGCCGCCCTGCTGGCGCTGGCGATGACCGGCTTCGTCTGCATCATGACCGAGACCTTGCCGGCGGGCCTGCTGCCGCAGATGGCGGCCGGCCTGGACATCTCCACCTCGCTGGCCGGGCAGACGGTGACGGCCTACGCGGCCGGTTCGCTGCTGGCCGCCATTCCGCTGACCATCGCCACGCAGCGCTGGCGCCGCCGCAAGGTGCTGCTGCTGACGCTGGCCGGCTTCCTGGTGTTCAACTCGCTCACCGCGCTGTCCGACAACTACGCGCTGACCCTGCTCGCGCGCCTGCTGGCCGGCGCCTCGGCCGGCCTCGCCTGGAGCCTGCTGGCCGGCTACGCGCGTCGCATGGTGCCGGTGCGCCAGCAAGGCCGCGCGATGGCCGTGGCGATGGTCGGCACGCCGATCGCGCTGTCGCTGGGCGTGCCGCTGGGTACCTGGCTGGGCGGCGCGATCGGCTGGCGCAGTGCGTTCGCGATCATGTCGGTGCTGAGCCTGGTGCTGATCGCCTGGGTGCTCGCCAAGGTGCCCGACTACCCCGGGCAGGCCGGGCATCAACGCATGCCCTTGCGCAAGGTCCTCGTCACGCCGGGCGTGCTCCGCGTGCTCGGCGTGGTGATCGCCTGGATGCTCGCGCACAACCTGCTCTACACCTATGTCGCGCCGTTCGCGGCCCTGGCCGGCCAGGCCCGCCATGTCGACCTGGTGCTGCTGGTGTTCGGGCTGGCCGCGCTGGCCGGCATCGCCGTCACCAGCCGGCTGGTCGACCGGCACCTGCGCGCCGCGGTGCTGGCCAGCCTGGCCGGCTTCGCGCTGGTCGCGCTGCTGTTCGCCGGGTTCGCGACGCTGCCGGCCGTCCTCTATGGCGGCGCGGCCGCCTGGGGGCTGAGCTTCGGCGGTGCCGCGACCCTGCTGCAAACCGCGCTGGCCGATAACGCCGGCGACGGCGCGGACGTCGCCCTGTCGATGAACGTGGTGGCCTGGAACGGCGCGATCGCCGGCGGCGGCCTGCTCGGCGGCGTGCTGCTCGATGCCTGGGGCGCGGTCTCGTTCGCGCCCGCGCTGGTGCTGCTGCTCGCAATCGGTTTCGTCACGGCCTGGTGCGGCAGCGCCCATGGTTTCCGGCCCGGTCCACGCCATACCGAAGGGCACTGAGTCATTCGATCCACTTCACTTTTTTCATGAGGAGTCTTCATCATGTTTCGACGCCTGTTGCAAGGCCTTGCCTTCACCCTGTCACTGCTGCTCGCCGGCCCATCGTTCGCGGCCGACGAATTCCCCTTGCCACCCGGCTTCACCAGCGGCTACCAGACCATCGACGGCGTTCGCCTGCATTACGTGAAGGGCGGCAGCGGCCCGCTCGTCTACCTGGTGCATGGCTTCGGCCAGACCTGGTACGAATGGCACCAACTGATGCCGGAACTCGCCCGCAATCACACGGTGGTCGCTCCCGACCTGCCGGGGCTGGGGCAATCCGCCGAACCCGGCTCGTATCGCGCCACCGAGGTCGCGCCGCTGCTGCATCAACTGGCGCTGCGGTTCAGCGGCCAGCGCCCCTTCGACCTGGTCGCGCACGACATCGGCATCTGGAACACCTATCCGATGCTGGTCCGGCATCCCGAGGACATCCGCCGCGCGGTCTACATGGAGGCGCCGATTCCGGACGAATCGATCTATTCGTTCCCGGCCTTCACGCCGCAAGGGGAATCGCTGGTCTGGCATTTCAGCTTCTTCGCCGCCGACGGCGACCTGGCCGAAACCCTGATCGCCGGCAAGCAGCGCTTCTTCTTCGAGCATTTCATCAAGAAGCACGCCAGCAACCAGGCGGTGTTCACGCCGGCCCTGCTCGATCTCTACGCGCGCTCCTACAGCAAGCCGCACAGCCTGCGCGCCGCCTTCGGCTATTACCGCGCGCTGAACCAGGACGTGCGGGACAACGCGGAGCTGTCGCGCAGCAAGCTGACGATGCCGATGCTGGCGATCGGCGGCGGCGGCCATGGCGGACTCGGCCAGTTCGAGGCCGACCAGTTGCGCCGCTACGCGACGCAAGTCAGCGGCCGCGTGCTGCCCGATTGCGGCCACTGGCTGCCGGAGGAATGCGCGGCACCGCTGAACCAGGCCGTGATCGACTTCCTCGACGCGCCCTGATGCGAGCGGCTGCCCGAGCGATCCAGCCGGGTAGCCGGGTAGCCGTCTAGGATCCGGTATCGAGCACGGACGAAACGCATCCGCATTTCGAATGCGTGAATATTTCATTACATCGATCCGACGTCGACTCGCGCTTCGTAACCCGGCGACAAGGATTCTGGCTGGAACAGCTGTCATCAAGCGACCTTAAGCTTGTCTTCAGGTTCGCCTTCGTAGGATCGCGAACGAAACGCGGTATCCACGCGATGCTTCGATATCGCGCCACCCACGACAGCGAACGCCAGCCATGTCCCAAGCCCCGACCGTAGCCAGCCATGCCCCGCTCGCCGTATCCGGCGCGCAAACCGAGGTGCCTGTCCTGAAGACGCTGTTCCTGCAGGCGCCGTCCTATGACGGCTTCGACGGCGGCGCCGGCTCGCGCTACCAGGCCAAGCGCGAGATCCGCTCGTTCTGGTATCCCACCTGGCTGGCCCAGCCGGCCGCCCTGGTGCCCGGCAGCCGCGTGCTCGACGCACCCGCCGACGATTTGTCGGTGGCGCAGACGCTGGAGATCGCCGCCGACTACGAGCTGGTGATCATCCACACCAGCACGCCCTCGTTCCCGACCGACGCGGCCTTCGCGCAAGACCTCAAGCAGCGCAAGCCCTCGGTGCTGATCGGCATGGTCGGCGCCAAGGTGGCCGTCGATCCGCACAACTCGCTGGTGGCGTCCAACGCGATCGACTTCGTTTGCCGCGAGGAATTCGACTACACCTGCCGCGACGTGGCCGAGCGCAAGCCCTTCGCCGATATCCTCGGCCTGAGCTACCGCGCCGCCGACGGCGCGATCGAGCACAACGGCGCGCGCCCGATGATCGAGGACATGGACGAACTGCCGTTCGTGGCGCCGGTGTACCAGCGCGACCTGAAGATCGACAACTACTTCATCGGCTACCTGAACTACCCCTATGTGTCGATCTACACCGGCCGCGGGTGCCGCTCGAAGTGCACCTTCTGCCTGTGGCCGCAGACGGTGGGCGGCCATCGCTACCGCGTGCGCTCGGTCGAGAACGTGCTGGCCGAGGTGAAATGGATTCGCGACAACATGCCGGAAGTGAAGGAGATCATGTTCGACGACGACACCTTCACCGACTTCAAGCCGCGCGTCGAGGAGATCGCGCGCGGGCTCGGCAAGCTCGGCGTGACCTGGTCCTGCAATGCCAAGGCGAACGTGCCGTACGCGACGCTGAAGATCATGAAGGAGAACGGGCTGCGCCTGCTGCTGGTGGGCTACGAATCGGGCGACGACCAGATCCTGCTGAACATCAAGAAGGGCTTGCGCACCGATATCGCGCGCCGCTTCAACGAGGATTGCAGGAAGCTCGGCATCAAGATCCACGGCACCTTCATCCTGGGCCTGCCCGGCGAGACCAGGGACACCATTCGGAAGACCATCGAATACGCCAAGGAAATCAATCCACACACGATCCAGGTCTCGCTGGCGGCGCCTTATCCGGGCACGCGGCTCTACGAGCAGGCGATCGAGAACGGCTGGCTGGAGGAGAACAAGACCATCAACCTGGTCAGCAAGGCAGGCGTGCAGCTCGCCGCGATCGGTTATCCGCATCTGTCGAAGGAAGACATCTATCACGAGCTCGAGCACTTCTATCGAGCCTTCTACTTCCGGCCCGCGAAGATCTGGGAGATCGTGCGCGAGATGCTGGGCAGTTGGGAGATGATGAAGCGGCGCCTGCGCGAAGGCGTGGAGTTCTTCCGCTTCCTGCGCGCGCACGAGGCCTGAGCCGCCATGCTGGAGCGCGAATCGCTCAACACCCTGCGCGCCGCCGCGCTGCGGCGGATTTCCCACGCGATGCCGGTCGCGCTGATCGCACTAGTCACGATGACCGCCTTGATCGCCGCGCACCGGGTGCCGGCCGCCGAGGTGCAGCGGATCGTGGTCGATCTGGTCTCGGCCTGCGCCGCCTTCGGCGTTGCCTACACGCTGTTGTCCGCCTCGCTGGTCGGCCGCTTCCTGGCACGGCCGCGCGCGGCACCGGTCGCCTTCCCGCCCGTCACGCTGATGAAGCCGCTGCATGGCAACGAATGGCGGCTCGTCGAGCATCTCGCCAGCTTCCTCGAACAGGATTATCCCGGCCCGATCCAATACGTGTTCGGCGTGCAGGATGCCGAGGATCCGGCGCTGCATGCCATCGCCGAATTGCGCGCGCGCTATCCGTCGGCCGATATCGCCACCGTCGTCGACGCGCGCCTGTACGGCCCCAACCGCAAGATCTCCAACCTGGTCAACATGCTGGAGCAGGCTCGCCACGACCTGCTCTGCTTCGCCGACAGCGACGTGCGGGTCGGACGCGACTACCTGGGCATCGTGGTCGGCACGCTGCAGTTGCCCGGCGTCGGGCTCGTCACCAGCGCCTATCGCGGCGTGAGCGCGCCCGGCTTCTGGCCGCGCGCCTCGGCCGCCTCGACCAACTACGCCTTCTTTCCCGGCGTGGTAATCGGGCTGGCCACCGGGCTCGCGCGGCCCTGCTTCGGCCAGACCATCGCGATCGATCGCGCCACCTTGAACCGGATCGGCGGCCTGGGCCACTACGTCCATCATCTCGCCGAGGACCACGCGATCGGCGAGGCGGTGCGCGCCACCGGCGCGCTGGTCGCGATCCCGCCGCTGCTGGTCGACCACGCCTGCGTCGAGGCGAGCTCGCGCATCTACTTCACGCACGAATCGCGCTGGAGCCGCACCATCCGCGCCGCCGATCCGCTCGGCCATCTCGGCGCCGCGCTGATGCATCCGCTGCCCTTCGCACTGCTCGCCGTGCTCGCCTCGGGCGGCAGCGAGCACGCCTGGCTGCTGGCCGGCGCGGCCCTGCTCTCGCGCTGGATGCTCAAGTGGCGCGTCGATCGCGTGTTCGGCCAGCCCTTCAGCGACTGGGCCTGCCTGCCGCTCTACGACCTGATGCAATTCCTGATCTACGTCGCGAGCTTCGGCCTGAGCGACGTGGTCTGGCGCGGCCGGCGCTTTCGCGTCGATCCGGGCGGCCGCCTCTCGCCGCGCTTGGACGAGTGAGCGCGCGTTGCGCTTGCCGCCAGGTCGCCGCGCCGGCTCGGATCGGCGCCGCGAGGCCGCGCTGAGATGAAATCGATCGGCGCCGTCGCCGCGGCCCTGGGGCTCGCCATCGCCGTCTGGCTGATCTGCCGCGACCGGCCCGAGGCGATCCTGGCCTTGTTGCGCGAGGCCGGCGGCGGCCTGCTGATCGCCGCGGCCGCGCATGGCCTGCCGATGCTCGCCAACGCCGCCGACTGGCGCCTGCTGCTGCGTCCCACGCGCCGCCCGCCGCTCGCCACCATGCTGAAACTGGTGCTGATCCGCGAATCGATCAACGGGCTGCTGCCGGTGGCGCGGATCGGCGGCGAGGTGGTGTCGTTCCGGCTGCTGCGCGGGCTGCGGATCGGCCCGAGCGCCGCCATCGCCAGCCTGGTGGTGGACATGCAGCTCACCCTGATCAGCCAGCTGGCGTTCGCCCTGCTCGCCTGCGCCTGGCTGCTGCACGGCAACGGCGCGGGCAGCGGCGACACGTTCCGGCAGATCCTCGCCGGGCTGGCCCTCGCGGTGCCGGTGCTGGCCCTGTTCGCGGCCGTGCAGCACGCGCGGCCCTTCCGGCGCTTGGCGGGCATGCTCAATCGCGTCACCAGCGGCGGCTTCGTCGAGCGCATCGGCGCCTCGGCCGCGCGCATCGATCTCGCCGTGATGCTGCTGTGGCGCAATACCGGCATGGTGCTGCGCTACCTGCTGATCTGGCAGACCCTGCAATTCATGGGGTTTTCGCTGGAGATCTGGCTCGCCCTGCATGCGCTCGGCGCCCAGGCCGGCTTCGTCGACGCGATGGCGATCGAGGCGCTGATCCAGTTCCTCAGCAGCATGGCCTTCCTGGTGCCGGCCGGGATCGGCATCCAGGAAGGCGGCTTCGTGGTGATCGGCGGCCTGTTCGGCCTCGATCCCGCCCTGTGCCTCGCGCTGGCCGGCGCGCGACGCCTGCGCGACCTGCTGTTCTACTTGCCGGGGCTGGCGGTCTGGCAGCTCGCGGAATGGCGCACGCGCCGGGCCCGGGTCGCCGAGGCCTCGCGCCCGGCCTGAACACGGCGCGCCATCGACGGGCGCGGCCCCGTTGGCCTCAATGCGGGCGCGGCGTCCAGGCGTCGAGGATCGCCGCCAGCACCACGATCTCGGCATCCGCCAGGTGTCGATCGGCCGAGGCCACCGCCAGGCACTGCTCGATGGTCCGCTTGCGCAGCTTGGGATCGTCGATTTCGGCGAGCAGCGGCTTGAGCGAGGCCGGGTCGAGAACGGCCGAGAGGGTGCCGGACGAAGCCTGGCCGAGCGCCTGGTCCTCGCACAAGGCCTGCACGATGCGCTCGAATTCGGCCGCGCCGAGCCCGAGCTTGCGGGCAATGCCCAGCGTCTCGATCACCTGTTCCTCGCGACGATCGATATGACCGTCCGCTATCAGCACCAGCGCCACGATGCGGGCTGCCGCCTGGGGGCTGTTGCGGGGATAGCTTCTCATGCTGCCGATTCCTTTGCGGTGGATGCCGCCTCGTGAGTGAGGCATCAGTGTCGGCGAATCCGGATATCGGAAAAAGCAGAGATTATTGTCACGACACTTCGTAAAAACCGAATCCAGGCATGCCGGTCGGCTTGACGATTCTTCAAGATCTTTCATGCTCGCGCGGCTTCGTGGCCGCGTATCATTTTGGCTTCCAGGCCTGACGCCGGCATGCGATGCACGGGTGAATCCCGCCCCCGCTCGAAGCACACCGGGAAGGCATGGACGACGAGCCGAAGTTGTTTCGCGCCCGCCGAAAAATAAGCATCCACCCTGCATTTAATGACAGCTCCCGAAACCGGGTCGAGCGTCTATGCTCCCAGCGAAGGACGCGTCGTGCGTTCAGGCAAGACATTGCGATCTGCCCTCATCGTCACCCCTTCCATCACGAATTGACCGACTCACGTGGAGAACATGCATTCCGAGGCAGGCAAGCTCGCCCCGCTCCCGTCTCGTCGCCCGAGCGGCGGTTGCACGCCCGTGATGGGATGGAGCCGGCATGATTCGGGCGAACCCGTCGCCGCCGAATTGAGCCTCGCGGTGCTGTCCCACGACCGGCACGGCAACGTGATCACCACCGCGGCGGCTTCCGTCGGCCTGCACGAGGTGGCGGTGGCGATCGTCGAACTGGCGCGCCGTCTGCGCAAGCAGATCTACTGCGGTTATCGCGGCCTGTTCCTCAGCGCCGACCACGATACGCAGCCGCAGGACATCGTGCGCGCCTATACCAGCTTCACCAGCCTCGGGCGGGAAGGCGAAGCGCGCTGATTCGCCGGCGGCGCCCGCCGCCGCGCGCCCTGGATCAGTCCAGCCGCATCGTTCCGCCCGAGCCTCTCCCTGTTCGAAACCCATCTCCCTCGCCAGCGCCTTCATTGCCGGCCGATTCGCGCGCCGCAATCGCGTTACCATGCGCATCGCCCCGCGCGGCAAGCCGGCAATCACGCGCGGATTACGAATTGAAATGAAGCGGTTCCGAGGCAGAGATGGCTGAAAACACGTTCAGGATCGGCGCCGATTCCTTTACCTATCGCTTCCGCGAACAGGACGGCGGGACCCTCGTCGAACGGGACATGCTGATGTCGGGCGCGGGCGGCAGCGAATTCCGCGTGACCCAGGCGATCTGCGCCGGCGGCGCGCCCTTGCTCGACTTCCTGCGCGCCGATCCGCATGCCGCCGCCATCGAGCACGTGGTGGGGCCGCGGATCGCCGACATCGCGCTCGACATGTCGGAGCAGGCCGACGCGGCAGCCGCCCCGAGCGTGCCGGACGCGCTGTCGGCGATCGGCGAGATCGCCTACCTGCCCGACGAGGCCCGGCTCGCCAGGCAGGCATGGAGCATCATCCAGGCGCTCAAGGCAAGCACCGCGTTCTACTTCCTGGTCGACACCGACGACGAAGGCGAAATCCGCGCGTATCGAATCATCATCCTCTCGCCGGCCTTCGGGAAGGCCATGCAGACCTACGTGCATCGCCGCTGGTATTCGACCGATCCCTTCCTGATCCACGCGCGGAAAACCCAGCGCGTGTGCTTTTCCTCCGATGTCGGGCTGATCGAGAACCTCGGCGGCAGTTGGCGCGAAATGGCCGAGTTCGCGCGCGGGAACGGCATGAAGAGCTGGCTGGCCGCGCCGGCCCACGAGCCACGCTCGCGACGCTTCGGCGTGCTCTACGTGGCCAACGACACGCTGCCCTCGCAGGAGGGCGAGGCACCGCTGCGCAGGAACGTCGCCCTGTTCCGCACGCTCTCGCGCGAGATCTTCGAGTGGTATGAAAGCCGTGCGCGATCGGACAAGATCATCGAACTGGGGCTGAGCTCGCAGGAACTGCGCGTGCTCAGCGGCCTGTCGCGGCAATTCCCGCTCGAGCTGATCGCCGACACGCTCGAGATCGGCAACACGGTGCTGCGCGACCGGCTGCTGCCCGCGATCCGCGCGAAATTCTCGGTCTCGCGGATCGGCGAGGCCGTGCGCGAAGCCGAGAAGCACAACCTGCTAATGGCGATCGGCGAGCGCAAGGTGGCCTACATCGTCTATAGCGAGACCTACGGCATCTTCCTGCGCGAGGAATACGGCGCGCAATTCTGGTCGCAACTGAACCCGTCGGGCATCGACCGCGCGCAGATCTTCAAGGATCCCGAGGCGGCCCGCCATTATTTCCAGCCGCGCGGCGGCTCCGCGGCCTACGTGATGCGGCGCGTGGACGTGCATCACACCGCCAGCGTGGCCACGCGCCAGGAATGCCTGGCCGCGGGCCTGCCGGGCTGGGAGCCCGGGCACCTGTCGAGCGAGGGGCCCAGCGACGATTCCGGCACCTGGGGCGCGCTCGATGCCTCGCACCTGAATCGTCAATAATCGCGCCTAGCATTTCCTCGCCGGAGGTTCAAGCGGGTTGAACCTCCGCATCCGGGGCGCCTAGAATCCTCCGCTTGCAAGCGATTGCGATGTCGTCGGCGGTGCCTCGCCGGCGCGTTGCGTTGCGCCCCGGTCGTCGCGCCGGCATGCCCCCCCTTTCGACGTGTGAGAAACGCCCGTGGCCGAACCGTCTTCGTCGCTCCCTGCCCTCGCCATCCCTGGCCCGGCCGGCATGTCGAGGCGCGCAGGCCACCTGTTACGCCGCCGTCCCCGGTTTCGACGCGAGACCCTCTCGCTCGCGTCCCGCCTGTGTGCTCTGACGCTTCCATCCTCGGAATCAGGCGGTCTCGTTGCGCCCATTCACGCCCGCGAGGGCCGCGATGCGCGCAACATTTTTCTTCCGTGCCCGCCGCGCCTCGCGCGGGTACCGGCCATCCGCCGAAGCGAACCGCAAGGGACGAACGCTTGAACGCCAGCCAGCCCATCGATCCACACGAGTTCGTCCGCCTCCTGGCCGCCGGGCGCAGCATCGATGCATGCGCACACACCTTCGTCCATATCGACGACGAAGGCCTGTGGTGCCGCAATCCCCATGGGCTCGATGCCTACTTCGGCCGCGCCCTGCCCTCGGTCGACTACGCCCGCGAGATCCTCGTCGCGCTCTCGCGCGGCACGGTGTTCGGCGCGGTGCCGCGGCGGACCGGCGACTGAAGCCGGGCCGCGGCACGATGCGCCGCGCTCAGCCGCCGCCGTTGTGCGAACCGTCGCCGGTGCCGGGCTGGTAATTGCTGATCGTGCTGCGGTCGACCAGGTTGGTGGCCGGCGTGAACCCGAGCACCGACGCCGCCGAGCCGCTCGTGACGTTGCCCGAGATCCGCATCCCGGCGCCGCCCTGGCTCAGCCCGCCGCCGGCACTCATCACCGCGACGGCGTCGCCCTTGGCATTGAGGATCAGGTTGTCGGCGATCGTGTCGTTCGAGCCGTTCATGGTCCGGCTGTTCGAATCGGTGCCGGCCACGATGCCCATCCATTGCGAGCCGTCCGTCACCGAGTTCCGGATCGTGTCGCCGGTCGGGCCCATCAGCGCGAAACCCCGCCCATAGGCATTCGCCAGCGCGTAGTCGTGCGTGAATAGATTGCCGGAATCCTGCCGGCTGTCGAAGGTGTAGGAGTCGTCCGAGTAGGAATCGTCGCCGGCCTGGTAGACCTCGTTGCTGTCGACCGTGTTGTTCAGCGAGCCGTTCATCAGCGCGATGCCGTCGGCATTGCTGCCTTCCACCAGGTTCCTGACGATCTGCGCGCCGCTCGCGCCGTCCAGGCGGATGCCGTTCGAGGCCGCGCCGAGCGTGGTGACGTGCTCGACCCGGTTGTTCGCGCCGGTCACGTCGATCGCGGCGGCCAGGGGCTGCGAACTGCGGTTGGGCGCGCGCGTGGAAGTCACGAGATTGGAGAGCGCCGCGTTGCCGGTGAGCTGGAGCGCTTCCTGGTCCGGATTGCTCGCCACCAGGATGGTCTGGGCGCCGGCGCCCGTCACCGTCACGCCGCCGAGCGTGAGGACCGCGCTGTGCAGGTAGGTGCCGGCCGGAATATAGGCCGCGCGGTGCTGCGAGGCCGCCGTGTTGAAGGCGTTCTGCATGGCCTGCGTGCAGTCGCTCCTGCCGTCGCCGATCGCGCCGTAATCGGCGACATTGAGCGAATTCGCGGGCCGCGCCACCGCGGCGGCCGGCGCGCCGGGCGAATCGCCCGGCGTGGCCGCGATCGACGCGGTCGCGCCGAGTGTCGCCCAGGCCATCACGGCCGAGACGAAGGGAATCAGTCTGGTTTTCATGATCTCACCTCATGACGCGGCCACCTCGCGTCCGGCCGCGATGCCGTTTCAACGATGAGGAAACGGCGGCCCCGCGATGCGAGGGCCGCCGGCTTCACGCCGGGGCCTCCATCGGCCCCGGCATCGGGATCACCGCATTACTGCCCGAGATCCTTGGCGAAGCGCAGGCTGTAGCCGAGCGTGCCGACGCCGCCGATGGTGTTGCAAGTCGGCGAGGCGGTACCCGGCGCGCAATCGGCATCGCGGTCGAAGGACCAGAAATGCAGGCCGGCCAGGCCGTTCTTGATCACGAAGGCCGACACCGCGTCGGCATCGGAGAGCGTGAAGCTCTCGCCGGCCGAATCGTTGCCGCCGATCATCGGCGTGATCTCGATCTGGCTGTACGGCACGCCCCAGTGATCATGCAGGTTCATGGCCGCCTGGATGGCCGACTGCCCCATCTGGCAGGCGCCGCCCACCAGCACGCAATTGCCCGGCAGGGCCGAACCGTAATCCATCGTCATCAGGTCGATGGTGTAGTTCTTCAGGTTCGAGCTCTTGATCGCCTGCATCACCCAGTCGCCGAGCACGTTGAAGCTGTCCGGCGCGCTGGCGCCCCAGGACGTGGCCTGGGTGGCGCCGTTCGGGGCCGGGGCCACGGTCTGCAGCGTGAAGCTGAAGCGCAGGTTCGGGAACTGCTGCTGGGCGTTGGCGGCACGCTGCACCAGGCTGTTGATCACGGCCTGCGACTGGCCCCCTTCGATATCGAAATCGATGCCGACCAGGTTCTTGGACGCGTAGCGGTTGATGAACGTCGTCATGCCCGCATCGGTGCCGCAGGTGAAGACGCCCGCCGCGCCGCCGGTCGACAGGATGTAGTTGACGTTGGCGGCCGACAGCAGCGGCACGTTGACGGAAGCCAGCGTATTGCCGGCCACGCCGCCCCAGTTCTCGCTGCCGCATTCACCGTTGGCGAAGGCCAGCGTGAGCGTGTGGGTGCCCGTAGGCAGCGCCGAGGCGATCGGCTTGAGCGAGCCGGTCACGTTGGTGGAGATGGTGTTGGTGTTCCAGTTCAGCGAGATCGAGGTGTCCTTGTACGGGCCGTAGATGAAACCGGCCGCCGTGCCGGTGGGCGAGCCCGTTCCCGGCCCGCTGCCGCCGCCGTTGCCCGGACCCGTGCCGCCGCCGCCGCCACCGCCGTTGCCCGGGCCGGTGCCGGAGCCCGAGACCGGCGTCCACAGCGAGGCCACGGTCGGGTTCCAGCCGGTGCCGGTGTAGTCGGTCTGGTTGACGGTCGCCTGGTAGTCGCTGCCGTTGTAGGTCACGATGGTGCCGGCGGCGTAGAAGGTATCCGGCGCCCAGGCCGCGGCGGCCATCGCCGCGTGCGGGGCGGCCGTCGACAGCAGCAGGGCCGCCGCCGCGTTCAGCACCAGGGCCGGGAGCGCCAGACTTTTTCTCTTCATTTTGATATTCATTTCTTGTATTCCTGATCGATGGGAGAGGGATGGAAATCGCGGATCCTCTTGATTTTTTTCGCACGTCCATCGAATTCGATGGCGGCATTTCATTATTGAAGATTATCCGGAATCGGAAAGCTGACAGGAATATCAGGTTTTCCGGATTTTCATCGATCGGTTTCGCACCGGGCTTCGAAACTGCGTGTATGTAGTCGCTTCACAAACTACAGACTGCCCTGTCCATCTGACGTTCGGCATGTTAAGTAGTTACATGATTGCGCGATGGTCGCCAGGTAAAATCGGCGCGGAACGGGCGTCGATCAATCAATGGAAATTGAATTTATTACCGAAACAGGATTTTATTTTATTTATTTTTCAGATCACTTATTTACTATATTTTCTATTAACCAATTCAGATCGGCTTCATGGCTCCAGCATAAAACCAGATCGATGCGATGCATCCCGTCGACGATGAAGCGAATCGTCCCGGAATGCATCGCAAGCGGCTCGCTCAGGAACGGGCCTCGGCCCCATCCGCCGGGTCCGGCCGGCGCAGCTTGTGGGTCACCTCGTCGAGCTTGTCGCCCAGCATCCGGCGCACCGCCACGTAGAACACCGGGATCAGCAGCACGCCCAGCGCCGTGGCGAACAGCATCCCGCCGATCACGCCGATGCCGATCTCGTGCCGCGAGGTCGAGCCCGCCCCGCTGGACAGCACCAGCGGCAGCACGCCGAGGATGAAGGCCATCGAGGTCATCAGGATCGGCCGCAGCCGCAATCGCGCGGCGCGCAGCACCGCGTCGTACAGCGTCAGGCCTTCGGCCTGCCCCTCGATCGCGAATTCCACGATCAGGATCGCGTTCTTCGCGGCCAGCCCGATCACCGTGACCATGCCGATCTTGAAGTAGATGTCGTTCGGCGTATTCGTCAGCAGGCAGAACGAGAGCATCCCCAGCAGGCCGAGCGGCACCACCAGCAGCACCGAGACCGGCACCGACCAGCTCTCGTAGAGCGCCGCCAGGCACAGGAACACCACCACCACCGACAGCAGCATCAACTGCGTGGCCGAATCGCCGGCGATGATTTCCTGGTACGACTGCCCGGTCCAGTCGGCCGCGAATCCCGGCGGCAGGGACTTGTCGACGATCTGCTGCAGCGCCTGCATGGCCTGGCCGGTCGAATAGCCCGGCGCGGCGTTGCCGACGATCTCGACCGCGGAATAGCCGTTGTAGCGCGGCAGCGCCTGCGGGCCGACGCTCCAGCCCGAGTGGATCACGCTCGACAGCGGCACCATGTTGTACGGGCTGATCGCCGCGTTGCTGGAGGACGGATCGACCGGCGCGGTGGAGGTGCCGACCGTGCCCGAACTCGAGGCCGAGGCCGAGGTGGTGCTGCCGCTGGTGGTGGAGGCGCTCGCATTGGTCGGCGTGTAGAAATGGCCCAGCGCATCGAGGCTCATGCGGAACGGCGCATCCGCCTCCAGGTAGACGCGCTTGACGCGGCCCGCGTAGGTGAACTGGTTCACGTAGAACGGCGCCAGCTCCATCTGGATGGTGCTGTAGACGTCGGACAGCGACAGCCCCATCGATTCGGCCTGCACACGATCCACCGAGAGCTTGAGCTGCGGCGCCTCGGGCAGCGAGTTCGGCCGGATGCCGTACAGCACCGCGCTCTTCGCGGCCGCGCCGAGCAGCATGCCCTCGGCCTGCCCGAGCTGCGCGCGGGACTGCCCGGCGCGCGCCTGCAGGTACATGTCGACGCCGCCGAACTGGCTCAGGCCGCGGATGGTCGGCAGGTTCACCACGAAGATCTGCGCGTCGTTGATGCCGTGCAGGATCCCGTTCGCCTTCGGGATCAGCTGCATGGCCGTCTCCGAGCGCTGGCCCCAGTCGGTGAGCTTGATGAAGGCCATGCCGACGTTCTCGCTGCTGCCGACGAAGCTGAAGCCCTCGATGCCGAACACGTCGTCGATATCCTTGCCGATCGCGCTGTGCTTCAGCCGCTCGCGCACCTCCTTCATGACCCGGTCGGTGTTCTGCAGCGTCGAGCCGGGCGGCAAGTTGACCAGCGCGAGCACGAAACCCTGGTCCTCGTCGGGCACGAACGAGGTCGGCAGCCGCGTGTAGAGGAAGCCGGCCAGCACGCTGACGGCGACGAAGGCCACCATCCAGCGCGGCACATGGCGCACCGCGCGCGCCACCTGGCCGATGTAGGTCTCGCTGAGCCGGTTGAAGCCCGACTCGAAGCGGCGGAACACGAGGTTCGGCTCGCCGTGCCGGTCATGCTTCAGGATGGTGGCGCACAGCGAGGGCGTGAACGACATCGCGAGAAAGGCCGAGAAGGCCATCGACACGGCGATGGTCAGCGCGAACTGCGCGTAGATGATGCCGGTGGCGCCCGGTTGCAGGGCCGAGGGCACGAACACCGCGGCCAGCACCACGGTGATCGCGATGATGGCGCCGGTGATCTGCCCCATCGCCTTGCGGGTGGCCGCGCGTGGGTCCAGCCCCTCCTCGCGCATGATGCGCTCGACGTTCTCGATCACCACGATCGCGTCGTCCACCACGATGCCGATCGCCAGCACCATGCCGAACAGGGTCAGCTGGTTGATCGAGAAATGCAGGGCCGACAGGCCGATGAAGGTGCCCAGCAGCGCCACCGGGATCACCAGGGTCGGGATGATGGTGGCGCGGATGTTCTGCAGGAAGATCAGCATCACGAAGAACACCAGCACGATCGCTTCCACCAGGGTCTTGACCACGTCGAGGATCGAGGCCGTGATGAAGGGCGTGGTGTCGTAGGGCACGTCCCAGGTGACGCCGTTGGGCAGGTCCTTGGCGAGCACCGCCATCTCGGCCTTGACCGCCTTGGCCACCGCCAGCGCGTTGGCGCCGGGCAGCAGGTAGATGCCCAGGCCGCCCGCCGGCTTGCCCTGGTAGATGGCCGAGGTGCCATAGGTCTGCGCGCCGAAGGTGATGCGCGCCACGTCGCCCAGGCGCACCACCGTGCCATCGTTCTTCGACAGCAGGATGATGTCGCGGAACTGCTGCAGCGAGGAGAACAGCGTGTCGCCCGACACCGTCGCGGTGAACGTCTGCCCCTTGACGGCCGGGTCGGCGCCCACCGAACCGGTCGCGAACTGCGCGTTCTGCGCGCTGACCGCGTTCTGCACCTGGGTGGTCGACAGCCCATAGGCCTGCAGCTTGTCCGGGTCGAGCCAGATGCGCATCGCGTACTCGGCGCCGAGCATGAAGGTATTGCCCACCCCGTTGATACGCGCGATCACCGGCTGGATCTGCGAGGCGATCACGTCGCTCAGGCGGGCCGCGTCGATGTCGGGGTTGCTCGATTGCAGACTCAGGAACATCAGGATGTCCGGGCTCGCCTTGGCCACCTGCAGGCCCTGCTGCGTCACCTCGGTGGGCAGCAGCGGCTCGGCGAGCGCGACCTTGTTCTGCACCTGCACCTCGGCGATGTCGGCATTGGTGCCGGTGGCGAAGCTCAGCGTGATGGTGGCCTGGCCGTTGCCGTTCGACGCCGAGCTGAAATACAGCAGGTTGTCGATGCCGGTGAGCTGCTGCTCGATCACCTGGGTGACGGTGGATTCGAGCGTGGCGGCATTCGCGCCGGGATAGGTGGCGGTCACCGTCACCTGCGGCGGCGCGATGTCGGGATAGGAGTCGATACCCATCTTCAGCAGCGAGATGGTGCCGATCAGGCAGATCAGGATCGGGATCACCCAGGCGAACACGGGACGATCGATAAAGAAGCGCGGCATGGATCGTTCTCCTCAGGATGCCTGGCCGGCGTGCGGCGCGGATGCGGCGCCCTGGGCCGCGGCCGGCGCCTGCCAGGGGCCGGCCTTGACGGTCACGCCCTCGCGCGCGCCCTGCAGGCCGGTGACGATCACCTCGTCGCCGGCAGCCAGCCCGCTGGTGACGATCCAGTCGTTGCCATAGCTGGCGCTCGCCTCCACGTTGCGGCGCTGCGCCTTGCCGCCGGCCACCACCATCGCGTAGGCACCCACCACGTCGCGCTGGATCGCCTGCTGCGGGATCAGGAACACGCCGTTGCGGCGGCCGAAGTCGGCCTTCAGGGTGACGAACATGCCGGGCAGCAACTGGTGCTGCGGGTTCGGGATGCGCGCGCGCAGGTTGACCGCGCCGGTGGTCGCGTTCACCTGGGCATCGGAGAAGTCGAGCGCGCCCGCCTGCTCGTAGGTGCTGCCGTTCGGCAGCGTGACGCTGACGGCGGTGTCGGCCTGCCCCGCGAGCGCGACGTGGCCCGCGCCCTGCGCCTGGCGCAGCGTCACCAGGTCGGCCGCGCTGAGGGTGAAGTTGACGTAGAGCGGATCGATCTGCTGCACGGTGGCCAGCAGCGTGCCGCTCGCGCCGGCGTCGGACACGCCGCTGCCCACCACGGTGCCGGCGGTCACCTGCTGCTCGCCCGCGATGCCGGTGATCGGCGAGGTGACCTTGGTGTAGCCCAGGTTCACGCGGGCGCTTTCCACCGAGGCCCGGTCCGCCTGCACCTTGGCGGCCGCGCTGCGCTCGGCCGCATCGGCGTTGTCGACGGTCTGTTGCGACACCGATCCGACCGGCAGCAGCTGATGGTCGCGCTCGGCCGTGATGCGATCGTTGACGTAGGTCGCCTGGTCCTCCGCCAGCGTGGCGAGGCTGTTGTCGAGCACGGTCTTGTAGTAGCTCGGGTCGATCTCGAACAGCGTCTGCCCGGCCTTCACCTCGCTGCCCTCGGCATAGCTGCGCTTGAGCAGCACGCCCGACACGCGGGCCGTCACGTTCGCGCTGTAATAGGCCGACAGGCGGCCCACCAGGTCGCGCGTCAAGGGCACGTCCCGCGGCTGCGCCGTGACGGTGGCCACCACCGGCGGCGGCGCGGGCGGCGGCCCGCTCTTGCCGCATCCGGCCAGCGCCAGCAAACCCGTGGACAGCAGCGATGCACCCAGGAAAGATCGATTCATGTCACACCACACCGAATTCGTGAAATGGAAAACCCGCGCGGCGCGATGAAGCCGTCGCCGCCGGATGGAGAAAGCGCGGGAGTCGGGCTCGCGAGCGGATCGGTCGACTGCGCGCCCCGCGCCGCCGCTCATTCGAGGCCGGTCGAGGCGGCACCCGCCGGCTTGGGGCGCGTCGACGAACCCAGTTGCATGCCGTGCGCGTCGTCCGTTTCGTGCGCGTCGTCCCATTGCCAGCCGCCGCCGAGGTTGCGGATCAGGCTGACGCTGCTTTGCGACAGCAAGGCACGCGTGTCCTCCAGGTTCTGCCGCGCCTGGATCAGCGTGAGCTGCTGGGTCAGCAGGTCCTGCTCGCTGGCCGTGCCGATGCGCTGCTGCGCGCTCGCGCTGTCGAACAACTGCTGGTTGCGGCGGTAGATGCCCGCGTACGAACGGGCCTGGTCCTGCAGGTGGTTCAGCGAGGACAGGCTGTCCTCGACGTTCTGGAACGCGCCCAGCACCGTCTGGCGATAGCTGGCGACATCCTCGTCATAGGTCGCGCGCGCCTCGCGCACGGCGGCCGTGCGCGCGCCGCCGTCGAAGATCGTCGCGGCCAGCGTGGGGCCCAGGGTCCAGAAGCGGCTCGGCACCGTGAACAGGTTGGCCAGCGTGTTGTGCTGGAAGCCGCCCTCGGCCGAGAGCGTGAGCGTCGGGAAAAAGGCCGCCTCGGCCACACCTATCTTGGCGTTGGCCGCCGCCGCGGTGCGCTCCGCGCTGACGACGTCGTAGCGTCGTTCCAGCAGTTGCGACGGCAGGGCCAGCGGCACCGCCGGCAGCGCGAATGCATAGTCGGGCCTGGGCTCGATCGAGAAGCCGCCGGGCGCCACGCCGACCAGCACCGCGATCGCGTGCTCGTCCTGTTCGCGCGTGATCCGCGTCGACTGCAGCGAGGCGATCACCAGTTCGAGCGTGTCCTGCGCGTTGAGCACGTCGTCGTTGGACGAGGTGCCGAGCGCGAAACCGCGGCGCGTCATCTCGAGGATCCGTTCGTCGATGCGGCGCTGCTGGGTCAGCAGGTCGATATCCATGTCGGCCTGGCGCAGCTCCAGGTAATCGATGGCCAGGCTGGCCGCGATCGACAGGCGCTCGCCCGCCAGTTGCGCGTCGCTGGCCTGCGCGCTGGCCTTGCTCGACTCGATCTGGCGGCGCACGCTGCCCCATAGATCGAGCTCCCAGCTCGCCGTCAGCGAAGTGGAAGCCAGGTTGCTCACGCCCGCCTGCGAACTGCCGCTCGATGCCGCGTTCGCCCCGCTGCCGGAGCGGGTGCCCGAGAGGTTCGCGCCCACCGTCGGGAACAGGCTGGCGCGGTCGGCCATCACCGTCGCCAGCGCGAGCCGGTAGGCCGCCTCGGCCTGCGCGATCGACTGGTTGGCCCGCTGCGAGCGCTCGATCAGGCCGGTCAGCGTGGCGTCGTGATAATCGAGCCACCAACTGCTCGACAGCGAGGCTTGCGGGTTCGCCTCGGCGCGCTGCCAGTTGGCCCCTTCCTTGAAGGCGAGCGGCAGGTCCATGGTCGGCTTCCGGTAGTCCGGCCCCACCGCGCAGGCGCTCAGCGCGACGGCCACGGCAGCCGTCGCCAGCCAGCGCGTCGCGCGTCGTGCTTCCATTACAGAAACTTTCGGATCGCTAAGCGATGCATGCTTGCCGGAATCCGTGTCTTGTCGATCTGCTGGGGCCATGCGGCTCGTCCTGTCCTGGTTTCCCGGCTCACGCGTCGTAATCGCCAGAAATGAGGAAGCTCGCCGCGCCACGCGAAAAGCCCTCGCATCGGGCGATGGCGAGCCGGGAATAGTGGTCTAATCAACTTGTCTGGCTCGCAGCTTAGAGCGTTTTTTTTGACCCCACTAGACGAGCTATTCGCATTGATGTCGTCCGAAATTGAGAGGAATCGATGATCGACCTCAACGAGATCTACCTGTTCGTCGAAGTGATACGAGCCGGCAGCTTCGCCGAAGCCGCGCGCCGTCTCGGCATGCCCGCGAACACCATCAGCCGGCATATCCAGGCGCTTGAAAGCAAGATGAAAAGCCCGCTGATCCTGCGCACCACGCGCAAGCTGACGCTCACCGCGGTCGGCCAGTCCTTCTACGATCAATGCGCGCAGAACGTCGCCGACATCGTGCAGGCCAGCCAGGAGGCCAGCGATATCCACGCGGCGCCGGTCGGCCCCTTGCGCGTCGCGCTGCCCGGCGATTTCTTCCACATCTTCCCGGTGGCCTGGATCACCGAATTCCTGGCGACCTATCCGCAGGTCAACCTGGAATTCCTGATCGACGACGCGCGCGCCGACCTGGTCACGCACGCCGTCGACGTGGCGCTGCGGCCCGATTCCCTGCTGGAGGAGAACGACGTGCGCCGGGTCCTCACCTCGACGCCGCGCCGGCTGGTCGCCGCCCCGGCCTACCTGGCCGCGCGCGGGGTGCCGCGCAAGCCCGAGGACCTGGCTCGGCACGATTGCCTGCTGCTGTCGCGCAAGCCGGGCACCCAGGTCTGGTCCCTGAGCGGCCCCGAGGGCGTCACGCGTGTCGAGGTGGGCGGCCGCTTTCTCAGCAGTTCGCCCAACCTGGTCCGCAAGACCGCCATCGACGGGCTCGGTATCGCCCTGCTTCCCGAGGTCTTCACGCAAGCCGACATCGATGCCGGAAGCCTGGTCGCGCTCCTCGACGACCATCGGTCGGCGAGCATCCAGCTCTGCGCCGTTTTTCCCAGCCATCGGTACATCCGGCGCGTCACCACGCTGTTCGTCGACTACATCCAGGACAAGCTCAGGACGACCCAGCAGCAGGTTGCCCTGGACCTTGCCGCGCGGCTGTCGACAAACCGAAGCGCGGCTGTCGAAAACATTACTGCGCGGCATGGAGGTCAATCCCCCGGATTCGGGCACTAGCCCGGTGCGTGGAAGCTGGCTAGATTGTGAGCGCCGGATCGGGGCGGCCGTATCGGCCAGCCGGATGCGATCCGTCAGCCCTGCGCGCGGCGGCGGCCGGACCTCGGCCGCGAGCGTCGTGCCAGGCCGTCACGCTCAGATCGTCATCGCACAACCGGGAGCCTTCGATGAGGCGTACGCAGGAGCAGGCCATGCACACGCGTGCCAGGATCCTCGACTCCGCGGTCCAGGCCTTCCTGCGGCAAGGCCTGTCGCATACCTCGCTGGCCGATATCGCCGGCGTGGCGGGCGTCACGCGCGGCGCCGTCTACGGGCACTTCAGGAACAAGTCCGCCTTGTTCGAGGCCATGCTCGAGCATGCGGGGCTGCCCGTCGATCCCTTCCTGATCGCCTGGCACGCGCCGGAGCCGGACCCGCTCGAACAACTGCGGGCAGCCCTGGTCCGCCATCTCGCGCTGGTGTTGTCGAATGGTGTGGCGCGGCGCGTCTACAGCATCGTCCATTCGCGCTGCGAAGTATCGGAGGAGACCCGGGAGTTCTGGGAGAAGGTGCATATGGGGCGCCGCGCCGCCGAGCAGCGCATCGTCGATGCGCTGGCCGATGCGCATGCGCAGGGACAGCTCGCCGACAACGCGGATATCGCGCAACTGGCGGCCTTCACGCACGCCAGCCTGATGGGCTTCTTCATTCGCAGCCTGGCGGAACAGGCGAGCATCGCGCCGCGCCAGAGCGCCGAGCATGTCGTCGATCTCGCCTTCCTGCTGCTGCGCCCGTTCGAGGCGGCGGATTGAGTCGCGAGCGCGTTCACGGCACTCGCGATGGCACGCGCCCCTCGAACCGCGATCGGCTCGCGCGCGAGCGACGAGGCGCATGCCTTCGGCCGCCTGCTGCTGCGTGCCGACCTGGCCTTGCACCAGGCCATCACGCGATGCACGCAGGACGCCCTGCAGGTGACGGCGCAGCAGGCTCGCGTGCTGTACCTGGTCGGGCAGCCCGAGCTGGCCCGCGCCGCCGACATCTCGCGTCAATGCGAGGTTGATCCCAAGGCCATCACCTGCATGGTCGATCGGCTGGTGCGCGACGGTTTCCTGCAACGCCGACGCGGCACGATCGATCGACGCGTCGTCGAGCTGGTGCCGACGGCGCGCGGGCGGGCGGTGGCCGCCGGCGCACCGGCGGCGTTCCGCGAGGCGCATGAGCGGCTGTTCGCGGGCTTCGAGGCGCAGGACATGGCGCGCCTGGCCACGCTGCTGCAGCGCATTCTCGAACGATAGCGCCCGCCTCGATCCTCAGAGCCGGAAGGCTCCCGGCAACAGGGCATCGGCCGTGGTCACCTGCGTCTGCCCCTTCAGGTTGCTCAGCACCACTTCCAGGTCCGCCCCGCCCAGCTCGTGGATCACCTGGCGGCAGGCACCGCAGGGCGCGATCGGCCCGTCGGTGTCGCCCGTCACCGCCAGCCGCACGAAATCGCCCGGGCGATGGCCGGCCGCGATCGCGGCGAACAGCGCCGTGCGTTCCGCGCAATTGCAGAGGCCGTACGAGCCGTTCTCGACGTTGCAGCCGTGAAAAACCGCGCCGTCGCGCGTTTGCAGCGCGGCGCCCACCTTGAAGTTCGAATACGGCGCATAGGCGCGCTCGCGCGCGAGCTTCGCCTGTTCGACCAATGTATCCCGTTCCATGTCGATGTCCTCGTGTTGTCGATAAGCTGCCTATCGCGCCGTGGCACCCGCCGCTCGCGGCGCGGCCAGGAAAGACTTGCCGTCCTCGAACGCGTCCAGCCCGAACCACGACGCGAGACTCTGGCCGATGTCGGCGAAGCTGTCGCGCACGCCGAGGCTGCCGGGCGCCACCTGCTTTCCATACACCAGCACCGGCACGTGCTCGCGCGTGTGATCGGTGCCGGGCCAGGTCGGGTCGCAGCCGTGGTCGGCCGACAGGATCAGCACGTCGTCCTCGCGCAGCAGCGGGTACAGCTCCGGCAGCCGCGAGTCGAAATACTCGAGCGCCGCCGCATAACCTGCCACCTTGCGCCGGTGCCCGAAGTTCTGGTCGAAGTCGACGAAGTTCGTCATCACCAGGCTGAAGTCGGGTGCCTCGCGCGCGGCCGCCAGCGTCGCGTCCCACAGGCCGTCCAGGCCGTTGGCCTTGATCTTTTGCGTGACGCCCATCCCGGCGTAGATGTCCGAGATCTTGCCGATCGCGATCACCTGCCCGCCCGCGCGCGCGAGCTTGTCGAGCACGGTGGGCGCCGGCGGCGGCACCGCCAGGTCGCGACGATTGCCGGTGCGCGCGAAGTTTTCCGGCGCGTCGCCAACGAAGGGGCGCGCGATCACGCGGCAGATGTGGTAGGCATCCACCTCCTCGCGGGCGATCTCGCAGAGGCGATAGAGCCGCTCGAGGCCGAAGCTGCCTTCGTGGCAGGCGATCTGGAACACCGAGTCGGCCGAGGTATAGAAGATCGGCTTGCCGGTGGCGATGTGCTCGGCACCGAGCGAGGCGATGATGTCGGTGCCCGAGGCGTGGCAGTTGCCGAGGTAGCCCGGCAGGCCGGCGCGCCGCACGATCGCGTCGAGCAGCGCCGGCGGGAACGAGGCCTCGCGTTCGCTGAAGTAACCCCAGTCGAAGCGCACCGGCACGCCGGCCATCTCCCAGTGGCCGGACGGCGTGTCCTTGCCCGAGGAGCACTCGCGCGCGGCGCCGTAGGCACCGAGCAGCGCCGGCGCCGACGACATGCCCGCCGGCAGCGCGCCGCCGGCCAGCGCGCCGGCCAGCCCGATGCCGAGTTGCTCGAGATGCGGCACGCGCAGCGGCCCGCCACGGCCGGCCTCGCCCTCGCAGCGGCCGGCCGCACAATGCTCGGCGATATGCCCGAAGGTGTTCGAACCTTGGTCGCCGAAGCGTTCGGCATCGGGCGCCGCGCCGATGCCGAGCGAATCGAGAACCAGAACTAGCGCACGCATGATGCTCGCTCCTTGCCCGGCGTCACTTAGCGGACCAGCCGGTGAATGGTGGGCGGCAGCGGCTCGGCGCTGGCGCCGAGCGTGTAGGCGCGCTGCACCTCGGCCAGCGCGCGCGCGGCGGCCGCTTGGTCGCGCGCATGCACGTAGCCGAGCGGATCGCCCGCGTCGACCTGCTGCCCGAGTTCGACGAGATCCGACAGGCCCACCGAATAATCGATCGAGTCTTCCGCGCGCGTGCGGCCGCCGCCGAGCGCCACCACCGCCAGGCCGAGCCCGCGGCAGTCGACGCGCTGCACCACGCCGCCGGCCGGCGCCGG